>JAUNQM010000226.1 GCA_030536165.1 Prevotellaceae bacterium
AGCGACTATAAAAAACTATAGCATCTATAGAAAATAAAGCAGAGCCACTTTTAAGGCATATTTTAGCCCTTCACACCTTAGGTGTCGCAAGGTTCACACCTTAGGTGTCACTACTACTCACACCTCAGGTGTGGCGGCTGCAACACCTGAGGTGTGAAGGGCTTAGATAAAGGACAATAGACTCTGTGTATAACAAAACATGCCACAAAGCCACTAAACAAACCCTAATGCAACATGCTTTGCGTCGATATTCAGTGCAAATATGAGTCAAAAATCCTTTTTTGTCCTGTTTTTCCCCGAATTTTTTCTTCCGAACTCACGTATGATTGGTGTTCCGCTAAAAAATATTCCCCAGATTTGCATTATTCATTTTTTTTGTTTATGTTTGCAGCAAATTATATTTTTTAAGTCTTTTATTATGAGAAAATTTATTTACGCTTTGCTTGCAATTATTGCAGCAACCATGCAAATGAACGCTTCCGTATATACTACGGTAAAGGACGGACTCTTTAACGACCCGACTGTATGGGGGCTTGAAGGAGGAAGGTTTAACCCTTCTGATTCTGACGACGTTGTTATCGCTCATAAAGTTGGAATCAATGTACGTGATATCAATGTCAATAATCTTAGGATTACTTCGGCAGGCCGATTGACAAAGCACGAGGACCAATGGACGTGCTACATCAATGTATATGGCAACTTCGAGAACAGCGGTTATTTGGGCTACAACGTTGAAGGTATGCCCGACATGAATTGGTTTACTAATGCGAATGGATACGTAAACTTATATGTGTATGGCAATTTCTGCAACCACGGATGCACGCGACCATACAGCCTTGAATTTCGCGGCAAAGACCAGACCATTACAGCATCGAAGCCTATTGAAGCAGGAAAGGTGGTGCTGAAAGATGCGGAAGGAAATATCACGGCTCAAACAGACGTGGCATTCCACAACAGTCATATTACTAAGTGGGCCGGCGCGATTACTGATTCAAAGTTCAATGCTATTGACATGGGTAATTATACACTGACGCTGAGTGCCGACTCGGTAAAAGAGGGCGATAACGGTTGGCGCACATCGATTCAGGATGTACATATCGTATTCGGCAAGGAAGGAAAACTCGCACTCGATAATGCCGTAATGTACAAGTGCACCATTGATGGCGAAAATATCACGGTAACATCATCCAGCTATGGATTTCTGCTAACGGGCAACACTTTTAACAGTGATGTTTTCTTCCAATCGGGTAAATTCGTTCTCGGGGAAACAACGTGGAACGAGAACAACCAGCTCTACATCAATGGCAACGTCAAGAACTTTGCACGCATAAATGCAGACTCTATAATATATAAAGGTGCTGCCAAAGATGGCGGTGACTATATTCTCGACTATACAGGCGAGATGTCTGTACATGGCAACTTTATCAATAATGGCCTCGTGGGCATGAAGAAGAGCAACCGCAATTCAATTGTAAACATGGTAACGCTCGGAGATACGATAAGCATCAGCGGAACTTTCAATTCAGCACTAACAATACGCCAGTTGCCAGGATGGGACTCGGCAAATGAAGAGTTTGTCAAGACTGGTGCAGTACGCGTTGACGGCAAGTTATCCGTGTTTGACTACCAAATGAGTGTCTATACAAATCTCGTCATCGGAGCTGCAGGAACCGTTGATGTGCGTGGTGCCGATTACAATCCTATAGCTGTTTATACAGGCAACGAAGCCAATCCGACAGGCTACCGCAACGGCAGAATTTACAATTACGGTACCCTGACATTGCTCCAACCATTCAAGAGAGGATCGTTCTATGACGAGAAATGGTCTGTTCATGCAGAAGCCGACCCATGCAAGTACGACGGAACAATCACACATATATTATATGAAGAACACGGCTCTGGAAACGAGTCGATGCCTGCTGCTACAACTCGCTGGTGGAGAATAACTCCTATCGGTCAAGACGTAGCAAACGTCAGAGGAAAACTGAAACTCTACTACGACGATGCATGGCTCAATGGGCAAAAGGAGGAAAATCTCAGGCTTTATCAGTCGAAGGATAAAGGCGAGACATGGAAGATGGTGTCGTTCGGCGATAACTTTGAACTGAATACTACTGACAAATGTTTTGCCATGACCAACCCTTACGAGGAAAATTGGCTTAGTGATTACGGCGATTTCATCATCAGTTCAGGTGACGGTTCTGTACCTACTGCCTCGAATGTTAAGGTTGATATTGATGCAAGTCCTAAAATCCGTGTAGGTGCACCTAACCGCTATACCATACACATCCACAACTTGACCACTGTTCCTACGGAAGACCTCAATCTTTTCTTCAACTGTGAAGACTCAATGCGTATAGCCTCCGTCGAGTTTCCAAGGAGAGACGGCTCCGGCTTTGAAGTTGTGCCTCTCGACTCTTTGCGCGATGCTGAGGTTGATGCAAAGGACGATATGAGCGATCAGGCACAGATATTCTTCGTCCCAAGCCTTGAACCATACGAAGACCGTTGGTTCAATATTATCTGCATAGGTAATCGTGACCAAGACCCAGCGCCTGTGTCTTCTCATGACGCGAAGAGTACTGTTTACTATGCGGCATTTAATGATTCATTCTCCAAAAACTTTACTAAGGCGAACTTCTTTGCATCGTTGGCAAAAGATGTCCTCACAGGAATCATTACTGAAACCATCAACTCAACAACTGATTTAAACGATGAACAACGCAACAACTGGGATAGAACTTTCAACACAAATATTAAGAGAGAAATAGAAGAACGCCGCATAAACACAGGGCTCGACATCATAAGTTGGAAGAACCAGGTTAAGTTTGCTTGCACTACAGCCATCGAATGTGTCCCTGGCGGAAAGGTCATCACTACATTGGGTTCAGTCGCAGAAACGGCATGGAGCATTAAAGATAACCTCCGACGCAGGCTTTGGTATTGGATCTACGACCAGTGCGGACTCTTTGGGGTGCGCACAAAGGACGGTGAACTCATCGAAGGTACTCGCATCTATTCATGGGACCCGAACGAGATGATAGGCCCTGCAGGTGGTGGGGAGCAACATGCTCTCAACGAGGACGGACGCATAAACTATCGCATTCTCTTTGAAAACAAGAAGGAAGCCACGGCTCCAGCATACCGCATACGCATTACCGACGAACTCGACACCGACGTCTTCGACCCAGAGACTGTCGAGTTTGGCAACACAAGCCACGACGCTGAAAACTACAAATGGAAGATGACACGCGAAGGAAACAAGCTTTATTGGGACATCGAGGGCATAGAACTGATGCCTAACATCACGCCTCCTGAAGGCGAAGGCTACGTTACCTTCTCGGTAAAGACAAAGGAAAACCTGCCGTCGGGCGCTGTTCTCAGCAATAAGGCCGACATTATTTTCGACGAGAATCCTGTAATCACTACAAACACTTACACAAACCTCATCGACAAAGACACTCCTGTTTCTGCGTCGCGTTATCTCGGTATGGACGGCGACACTATCCGCATCAAGGTCACAGCCACCGACAAGCATTCCGGCATACGCAACGTTGCGGTCTATGCATCTGAGAATGGTGAGATGTTCCGCCTCGTCGATGAAGTCCTGCCAGGTACTGTTTCGAAATACGTCCCAACTGCCAGCAATGCCGAAGTTCGCATCTATACACTTGCCTACGACTGGGCGGGAAACACGGAAACGAGCTTCCGCATTATCGACTGCAACGTCATCAAGGGCGATGCAAACAAGGATGGCTTTGTTGACGTTTCCGACATCACTACCATTGCCGCCTACATACTCGGCAACAACCCGTCGCCGTTCGACGAGGATGCAGCCGACACAAACAACGATGGCAACATTGACGTCTCCGACATCACAGCCACTGCAACCATCATCCTTGGCGAATGATTGTGCAAATGCATGATTTTCGGCATGCGTTGCGTATGCCATAGAGATACTTACGCTAGCAATAATTTCAGCCCTTCATATCTCATGTGTAACATAATAAACTCATGAGATGTGAAGGGCTGAAATATGTTGAGGATGCTTAAAAAGTGCCGTAGGCACGAAATACCATAGCCGAGGGCATAAGCCCTCGCGTTAT
>JAUNQM010000227.1 GCA_030536165.1 Prevotellaceae bacterium
AAGTATTTGTTTTCCGCCCCTCAAAAAAGACGGCTACGCACTCCTACACCATCACAGAACAGTCCCTATTACATTTAACCTTATTTTTAGCTAAACCCTTTTTGCAGAAAACATAAGACAAGACAAACACCTACCATCGAAAATTACAGACCTAAAAGATTGAATTTACATCCAAAACAACCTTAACCTTTTTGTAAAAACCCAACATATTGTATTTTAACAAATAACGCCACTTCCCCTTCTATAATTCACAATACTAAACCAACAAGCAACCATACATCCATCTACGATTTACCCTTGCCCCTTCAAAAAAAACAACTAAAAGCTCAGCTTTACGTCAACGCCAAACTGAATCGGCTTGCCATGCTGGGCAAGGCCGTGACCTAAACTTTCAAAATAGAAGGTGTCATAATCGCTGTCTGTAAGGTTCTTGCCCCAGATATTGACGCCCACATGACGGAAATCAAAAGCCACATGTGCGCCAAGCGTGCCGTAGAAATTCTGGCTGGCATTGTTTGCCTCAGTCCAATATATACGCCCTGCTGCCGTAAAGTCCACACCTACAGCCATACGCACGCGCTCATTCTTTCGTCCACCTATCCCCCACTCCACTGGGTAATCAGCCTTCACGTTCAGCGTATGCTGCGGCACGAACGGCACGTAGTTACCTGTATAATTGTTTGTACCGTCATCGTAGTCATTAAACTTCGCCTGTGTATAACCGTATGCTATACTAAAATATTCGCCAGCATTGAATGCCACTTCAAGCCCAAGGCTCTCGCTCTCACCAGCATTTATCATCACGCGCCCAAGTCCACTGCTGACAAACCGCGATATCTGCTGATCGTAAATCTTCGAATAGAACAATGCCAACTGCGCATTAAATATGCCCTTGCTCAAATGCAAGCCTGCCTCATAGTTCCAACTGTATTCTGGCTTATACACCACATTATCTATATCTGCATGCGTTTTCAGGCTCTCGATATCGACATACCTTTCCATCATTCCATGCGAAGCCACGTTTATCGAGTCCATCATCTGCCCTCGCATCTCGCCTTGCACAAGGTCGGATATCAACTGAATATTATATCCGCCCGAACGGAATCCTCTACTTACCGAAGCATAGGCAAAGCTTGGGTTTACATCATTATTGAAAGTGTATTTCACCGCAAGCCGTGGCAACAGCTGCACATAATCCTTGTCCTTCTTCCCTTCCAACACTGGGTTTGCCTTCATGCCAGGAATTGCCATATTCATCATCGGCGGCATGCTGATTGTGAAGTCATAGTTTATCAGGCTCTGCGACCTATAGTCGAGTTTCATCTTCTCGTAGTCGAGTCGCAGCCCTGCTGTAATATTCCAGTTGCCGAGATTGAAAGACGACTGATGGAACAACGCCAGACTCAACAGTGGTGTTTTCAGGCTACTGCTATTTGTGAACTCATCATCCACCACCTTCAGCGCCATGTTTGGCATATTCGGATAGGTCTGCTTTATGCCAGCAAAGATTGAATTTATGTTATCTTCTATCAGCGACTGTATGCCATCCTTATAGAAAGTCACAGGCGCATCTGTCGTTATCCATTGATAGAAAGCACTACCGCCAACAATCCAATTCCACGTCTTCGGCTTACTGTTCTTCAGCGTCACCTCCTCCGAGATTACGTCCGACTTCTGCTTCTGCAGCATGCAATAGTAATCTGGCTGCATAAAGTCCTGGTCTATCTTCATACGGTCGTTGAGGTTCTGATAGCCTGTCACCGACGTAAGCGTCACTCTTTCCGCCTTGTACTCCGTATTGACACCTGCATTAAACAGCCCTCTGCGATACCTACCTTCGTGGTTAGCGCTTATCTTCCCCAATAAGTCGTCCATGCCGCCCCCGATGTTCTCCTTATAATAATAAGGATATGCACCCTCATCGGAGTAATCGTAATTTATTGTTGCATCAAACTTCAACTTTCTGTTTGGCATGAATATGGCACGCATCCTGCCGCCACCAGCCTGCACGTCATCTATCTCATGTCCCTTAATATCGTTTTTGAAGAAGCCGTTACCGCCTTCGTAGTAACCTCCTGCCGAGAAAGCGAACTTGTCACTGACACGATGGTAATGGGTCACTGCTGCCGTGCGATGATTATCACGCGTGGCAAAACCAAGCCTCATGTCCGTGCCTTGATACGACATTGGATTCTTCGTATATACCTTCACAAGTCCGCCCATCGTGTTGCGGCCATATAGCGTACTTTGCGGACCACGCAACACGTCGATACGCTCTATGTCGAAGAAACGGAAGTCGAAAGCACTCTTGTCAACGTAAGGAATGTTATCCACATAAAGCCCAACGGCAGGGGTGTTTATGCGTGAGCCTATACCTCTTATATATATAGCACTTGTGAGTCGGCTGCCATAGTCGGGCATAAAAAAGTTAGGCGCCACGGCTGCCACACCTTTTATCGAAGTGATGTGCTGGCGTTCTATCTCCGACTGGTCTATCAAAGTCACCGATGCAGGCTGCTGTCTCATCGACCCAATCTCCTTCGGCGAGGACACTACCTCTACCCCCTTCAGACTGACGTTCATCACCGAGTCAGCAGGTTCTTCGTGTGCCGAAACCGCCACACAGCACATCATCGTTACAATAAAAACAATCTTCTTCATTCGTCGCTGTTTAGTTTTCGCGTTGCAAAGGTAAGAAAATATCGCCAAACTCGCAAATATTTGTCATTGCCTTCATGCACAAGCATTATGCCTTTAGGTATGCGACAACGCCGCCACACAGCAATTCCTCGAAAACAAATCGACTTATTTTACAAAGATTACTTCCTATTACCTCAAAAGTCGCCTACCCAAAGGCAGGCAAGGTTGGCGGCATCATCACACCAGCCATTTCATGGCTGGCTACAATATTGCCTACCTAAAGGCAGGCTTCTTCATGGCACACAACCATACCATAGGTATGACATACAAATATGCCGTTAGGCATTAGACTTTGTAGCCAGGCATTCATATGCCTGGGATTGAAGGCAAAGAAAAAAGCATGCCGTTAGGTATGCGACAGCATACGTTTATTATTGCCTACTAACGGTAGGCTTCTTAATGACAAACAACCATGCCATTGGCGGGATATACAAATATGCCGTTAGGCATTAGACAATGTAGCCAGGCATGAAATGCCTGGGAACAAAGGTTACAAAACATGCATGCCGTTAGGTATGCGACACGTTACACCATATATGATAAAAACTATACACCCCGCAATATGAAATTTTCATTATAATCTATGCCAGATTTATCCAATATCGCACGTATTTCTTCATCAAACGAATGCTTTCTATGATGTTCCTTTTGATTATTTATGTATTCTTCAACTTTCGGCAGCAACGATCTGCTATAAGAAAACGCAGCGTATCCACTCTGCCAAGAGAAATAAGCAATACTTGTGTTTTCATGAATCCACTTCGTGGCTTGAATCTTTATACTCTGCACGAAAGCACTAAGGCCTTCAGTAGGAGCCATAGATACAAGAAGATGAATATGGTCTGGCATTCCACCAATAGCAATCAAAGAGTGACCACGAGACTTACATGCACCTGCAATATATGGGTACAATTTGAGAGTTGTCATTTCATCTAAAAGAGACATTCTATTCTTAACAGAAAATATTAAATGAAAGTAACATTGTGTATAAGTATTTGCCATTGTATTAAATTTATTTGCAAAGATAAAGATTTGTCGCAATAAATCAAAATATTAATTGAACAAATATTAATTGCACATAAAAAAAGTCGCCTACCTAAAGGCAGGCAAGGTTGGCGGCATGAACATACCAGCCATTGCATGGCTGGCTACAATATTGCCTACCTAAAGGCAGGCTTCGTCATGACAAATAAGATTATGCCGTTAGGCATTAGACAATGTAGCCAGGCATGAAATGCCTGGGAACAAAGGTTGCAAAACATGCATGCCGTAGGTATGCGACAGCATGTGTTCATTGTTGCCTACCCAAAGGCAGGCAAGGTTGGCGGCATCATCACACCAGCCATTTCATGGCTGGCTACAATATTGCCTACCTAAAGGCAGGCTTCGTCATGACAAATAAG
>JAUNQM010000228.1:0-3385 GCA_030536165.1 Prevotellaceae bacterium
TCCCGACACATCACCCTTACACAAACGCTCCAGTAACTGTGCATTTGATATTCGGCCAAGACTTATGAGCATACTCTTGAATGTTGGCGACATTTCCTCGTATGAAGCAGGATGCTTTCCTGCATTGCGATTGGATGCAAAATAGCGTTCGAACGCATCATCGTTAGCAAAGAACAACGTGTTTGAACCAGTCCGGCGCATTATCTCAGTCAGTTTGCAATCATCGATGAGTCGGACATAGTAGTTGCAGTCACCGCGGTTAAGCAGGTAGTCATACACATTCTCACCAAGCCATTCTGGAGAATTGTTTTCTTCATCATCGAAGGCATCCTTGCATGATGTTGCACATATCGTCACTGCTATAAGCAGCAGTAAGTGTAGGTATTTCATAATTTATGGTTTTGCGGTTATGCGGTTTTTAGGGTTCAATGCTAGGCATGCTAGATTTTCTAGGGATTATAGTCATTGTCATTGTCAAAAGTCATTGTCAATTGTGAATTGTACATGGTACATGGTTCAGTGTTGGTCTTCATCCTCAATCAGGTCTGTCGGCATGAACTCAATAAAATCTAAGTCGAATGAACCTGCTCGCATGGCCACAATACGCAGTTCGTGTGTACCGTCCGAAGTCCAGCTATTTATTCCAAGAATTTTTCTCATTTTTGTATCTACATTGCGAGCTGACAAGTTATCCCCATATCCAAGGTTGTGGTAGTTCTTGCCTACGTAACTGTTCGGAGCTTTCATGAAACCGTGATTACGGAGATTTTTATCGTTCTCAAAGCCGTATGGGTCTTCTTCACTTTCACCCATGCCCGCAAAACGAGTGCTACCTGACTCCTGAATGGCAAGCCAGTCTTGAATCCAGCCTGTGTCTCCGTTGTAGGCAGAGACTCGTGTGTCGATAGGAATACCACAAGGCACTCCATCAATATAAACTTGTACGACAGCACCACCCGAAGCACCAGCGTTATAACTTATTCTTACTTCGTATGAACCTTGAGGCACAGGACCTACGGTTATTGTCATGTCAAAATTGCCTGTCACAGTATAGTGGTCTCCATAAAGATAGTCGTGAGGCGTAGTCCCTTCATACATCATATACGTGTTGTTGTCACTGGTAAACTTCAAATTCTTAAAGTAATGGTCTGGTGCTGATGTTATGAAGTGGTTATAGGCTCTGTCGCCATCATAGAATATGCCATTATTCATACCTTCTGGGAAGAAAGTCCTGAAGTCCAGTCTTATTCTTTGATGGAAAACCTTCGATTTTACTTCATTACTATATACGAGCATATTGTTGATGCCATGAAGCACTCCGTTCACGCAATATTGATCCGCCTCTTCGTTTATGAGCCGTATCACAGGGATTCCGTCAAGTTCAGTCGCATTCGACATATCAGCATATTTGCTGTTGTATGGTGAGTATGGGAAGTTCAGCACAGGCACTCCTGTTGAAGAGCCACTGTCCATGCTCTTGGTGTTAGCATTTTGAACAAAGAGAAGCATGTTCTTCTGCAATGGAATGTAATACTGATATACCATATAAGTGTCATCGCAGATATAGTCGCGCCATGTGTGCCAATCCCAGTTCGACACCCAGCCCTTGTTTACGACAAGTTTGTTCTTTGCCCTTTGTACATTATATAGGTGATAGCCTATGAATTTGTGCAGACTATTTTCTGGACTTGTCTCATCGTCAACGTCGTTTCCATTAGGGGCATAAATCTTCTTTGCGTATGCTCGCAGGTCATCAATATCCTTTATTCCCTCTCTAAGTTGCATTATCGAGTCGCTTTCTGCGAAAGCCATAAATAGGGTTTTCTTTGTTTCAGGCCATCCCCAAAATGCAGTTGACGAATGACTGGGTGTATCACCATTAGGTAGCATATTAGAAGTTGGCGGAGTGAAAGGCTCTTCGATTGAAATCATCGAGTCGCGCCATCCTGTAGCCAGCATAGCCTCAGCAAAAATCTTATACTTGCTTCGACCACTGATAAAGTCTGGCAATAGGTCGTTGTTGCCTTCCAGCATAGTACCAACCACATGTACCACTCCGTTTATAAGTTCTATGTTAGGTTCTTTGATGGTTGAGTATCTATCGGCATTCTTCAGGCACCATGCCCCTGTTCCTTTCTGAACGGTTGATGACAGATAGCGTCCAGCCATATTCATCACTGGGAATGAACCGTCAGGGAAATCCTGTGTTTTGAACGTTGCAACTCCGTTCGATTCGCCATCAATCAGATGGTAGAAAACTGCTTCACGCAAAAACTTTCGCAAAGCACCTTCATCTGAAAGTTGCCGCAATGAATCAAGTGTGTATTGGTTTCTCTCGTACCATTCCTTCATAGCATCATTGTCTGGTATGAAGCATGTGTATTTGCCATACGATTTTAGCAAAGTGAAACAGTCGGCTTCTTTCATCAGGTCTGCAAACATAGACAGATTCTCCTGATGGTCAACGTAAGTGGCAATCATCTCACCCTCAAACGTGCGATAATTCTCACCTATGTCGTCAGAGTCTTTGCAACTAGTAATAATGCTTGACAAAACTACCAAAGAAATTAGTATTTGATATTTCATATTTGCGGTTTTACGGTTCAATGCTAGACATGCTAGATTTTCTAGGGATTCTAGTCATTGTCAAAAGTCCTTGTAAATTGTAAATGATTAGTCGTTTGGTCGTTTAGCACCCGAAATAGCGAAACATCGAAATATCGAAGTAGCTAAACAACCAAACTACTAAATAACAAAATAATTAGTGTGTTCCAAGTATTATTCCGGCAGTGAATGTAATGTCAGAAACATCTATCTGACCGTCATTGTTTGCATCTGCGTTTTCAGCATTGAAAGGACTTGGATTGTTTCCAAGTATGTATGCTGCAGTCGTTGTGATATCTGAAACATCCACATTTCCATCATCATTGGCATCGCCCTTCTTGCCTGATGGCAAGTTGATTGTCTCTGATGGTATTTCGTCGAGATTGTTGTAGAATCGTATCCAGTCAATATAAACTGCATCCGTTGAATTATCGATATTGTTGAAACTCAGATACTGTGCGCAAGCTTTGCGGTCACCGTATGGTATTCCACATGCTAAGAGGTCCCAAATATATACATCGCCTCGACGTTCAAGCATATTGCTAGGGTTAAGCACTGTCTCCTCAATGTTTTTGCGAACGAACAATGTAAATCCACCTACAGTAATTTGGTTGTTTGTGCCCTTCCACTTCATAACAAAGTAGCGATTCATACCCGAGTTCAGGTTTACTGCAAAGAGGGAGTCGCACAACTGACCAGGCTGTGGTACGCGGTTGGCAGCAGATGTGTATGCTCCGTGTTCACGCATCAGAGTTAAGATGCCATCATCTATGTAGTCTGT
>JAUNQM010000228.1:3417-4097 GCA_030536165.1 Prevotellaceae bacterium
ATATTCGTCAAGTTTGTTGAGGCGCATTAGTTTGAGACCGTCAATCTCTGCTGCCTGGATGTTTGTGTTGAGTCTGTATCCATTTGTACGCCAATTGTCCATTGTTGGCTGTGTTGCACGCTGTTCTGCAATAGCCTTTGCATCGGCATCCCATGGGAAGGTTGCGAATGAATATTCGAATGGATAGCTAAGTGACATCACAACTCCGTCATTGAATTCACAGAAAGAACCTTCGCCTGTTGTCATAGGATAGTTCACATTGTCATGCTTTGAAGGGTCATATTCTGATGCATCCTGAGGGAAGAAGAGATACGCAGCAATCTCGTCATAGCTTTCTACTGTAGGAATCTCTTCCGTGTGACTGAACAGACCAGTGTTTTCGTCGAAGTAGTAGTAATACTTACCTACCTTGAAGTCGTAACCTGGGCTGTCGTCTGTTCCACGATTCCCAAACACTACCTGCGCAGCGCTTGTTGATGATTTCAATTGTGATGCTGGGACGATGAGTAGTTCCCCGTTTGAAGCCTGTACCATAGTACCATCGGCAGTCTTGATTGAATATGCCTTCTGTCCGTTAGCTGTACCATAAGGTACAACGAGGAAGTCATACGGTTCGCCTGTGCCGAACACAATTGACTTACCTGTATAGTTTCCTATTGTTACATTCTCGGATCCGACAG
>JAUNQM010000229.1:0-2914 GCA_030536165.1 Prevotellaceae bacterium
TATATTACCTTCATTGTACACATATTGTATAGAAAAAATAAAAAGAGGGTATTAAACCTCCATATACAATTTTAGTTCAATCTATTTAATAACAAATCCAATAGTTTTGACAAACATATTAAAAAAGCGTCCGACTCAGACGCTTTTCTTGTATTCCAACGGAAGCAGGCCTCATCAATGTATGACTGAAGATATTTTTTGTTTTTAAAAGACCCCGAAAAAAGCCTTTGGGGTCTAAAAGTATATAATTACCTAAAATTTTCTTTCTCCGTTAGGTAAGGTATTAATCTTATTGTTAATCGTTGAAGCAGGTGACAACTTTACTTCGACAGGCTCAGCACAGGCTGGGTTGCGGCATCGCGCGGGTCACCTGCAGTATTTACGCCTTTGGCATTTGATAAAAAAGGTTCTTGCTTAGGCAAGCGTCACCCACAAGGGGATGCCGAGAAAAAGCCAAACTAAGTTTGGAAAAAATCTTTGTACTCCCGATGGTCGGTTATACGATTAGGGGTACAATGATTTTTGTTTCTCTTTTAATGTTTTAGACAGATTTTTTTCGAGCTTGCTCGCTTTTTTTGCGAAGCCTTTTTTTGTTCGGACGGATGAGTGAGCCCTCGGGACGAGGGTTGATGATGTAGTTGGTCGGATTTATCGGGGAAGTTGGGTTTATCCCCGAGGACATCGGCCGAGCCTCACCAGGAAATCTGAACAACTACAGCATCAAGGGCTTTGCAGAAGCCCCTCATCCATCTGAACCTTTTTTATTCTCTTAAAGCAAAAGCTATCGCCAATTAGCAAATAGCCTCCTTGATACAGTCAACGATGTACTTCACGTCATCATCACTTACGTATGGACCGGCAGGCAGGCAGAAACCAACCTTGAAGAGGTCAGTTTCAACTTCGTTGGTATAGGAATCACAACCGGCATAGACTGGCTGCTTATGCAGTGGCTTCCATGTAGGACGGCACTCAACTTTCTTGCCTAACATAAAGACACGGAGGGCTTCTACATTGTCATTAGGCTGACAATCAGTGGTGGCACTATCAACGGCCTTGACGACTCCGGCAGCTCCACCTACAGCTGTCTTGACGACTTCCTTGTAAGCATTCTCCTGACCCTGAATCTTGACATCTACATCAAGGGTGGCAACACAAAGCCAGAAGTTGGCATCGTAACGAGGATCGGCAGGCTGCTCGTGGAGGGTGACACCCTTGACATCCTTGAGAAGTTCCTTGTAGAGCTGCTGCACATGCTTGTGATGAGCAATATGATCATTGAGGACGGTCATCTGACCACGGCCGATGCCGGCACATACGTTGGACATGCGGTAGTTGTAACCGATGGCAGTGTGCTCGTAATATGGATAGGCATCGCGTGCCTGAGTGGCGTACCACATAATCGTGTTGGCATCTACTGCGTTCTGACAGATGAGGGCTCCACCGCCTGAGGTGGTGATCATCTTGTTGCCATTGAAGCTGAGGACACCGAACTTACCAAAGGTGCCGAGCACCTGACCGTTGAAGCGTGAGCCCATGCCTTCTGCTGCATCTTCTACGACTGGGATGCAGTATTTGTCGGCAATGGCCATGATCTGGTCAATCTTGTAAGGCATACCATAGAGGGCTACAGGAACGATGGCCTTAGGGTACTTGCCGGTCTTCTCCTTGCGGTCGAGGATTGCTTTTTCAAGGAGGGCAGGATCCATGTTCCATGTCTCTGCGTCGGAACCGATGAAGACAGGCTTTGCACCAAGGTATGTGATAGGATGGCTTGACGCACAGAAGGTGAAAGACTGCACACAGACTTCATCGCCAGGGCCAACACCACAGGCGAGGAGGGCGAGATGGACGGCCGCCGTGCCTGCGGAGAGGCAGACGACCTTAGTATTCTTGAGGTTCTCGTTGAGATGCCATGCGGCAGCTGTTGCTTCAGGCCAACGGGAGTCCTGATAGACGGCAGACTCCACATTACCTGTAACGAATTTGCGGAGGTCTTCTTCGAAGGCATTAACGTTAGGTCCCATAGGGACTACCCAGTTTGTGTCAAAGGCTTCTTTGACATACTTCTGCTCAAGACCATCCTCCGACATATGGGCCAAACATACGTATTGAATGTTTGTGAAATATCTAATAATTGCATATTTCCTTATAATCCGCACTTTACAACTTTTTATGTTGTCGTTGCAAAAGCCTAAATTTCCTTAATTTTTAATTTTATTGGTACCAAATGTTCCCGTTTTAAAATATTTTTAGTAACTTTGCAAGCGAAAGAAAATGGTGCTTAAAACGGCTTAAGATTACAAGGGCGGAATCGAAGAGAGAAGTGTTATTTCTTTCATAAATCAGACAAAAAAATGAACATATAATATGGATTACGTTTTCATCAAATCTCAGAAGAAAGGTCACGAGGAGTACGGCAGTCTTCGTGCACGTGTAAGGTATAACGGAAAGGTGTATAAGATGAGCCTGGGTATAAAAATCAAGGAGCACGAGTGGCTAAAATACAAGTCACTCAAATATACTTCGTCTGCTCTGATGACCAGTCTCGGCATCAGGTATGGACAGTTTGCCAATATCCTGATGCAGATAAAACATAGCCTTGAAGAGAACTTTATACCTGAACAGGCATCTTCCATCATTCATGGCATCATATTCTCAAATCTAAACAATACCTCGGTGGAAGTGCTTGCGGCACATAAGCCTAATGACATTCTGCTTCGCGATTACATTACCACCTATATTGACGATTTGAGAACCGGTAAACGCACGAAGCAACGCCACTCTACACTTGTCAGTGAGGGCTATATAAATAATGTCGAGGATCTTCTTAAAAAAATAAAGGGCTTTGAAGCCGCTAACAAGAGGCGTTTGAAGCTTGATGATGTCACTATGCCATTTCAAAGGCGGTTCATCC
>JAUNQM010000229.1:2924-4081 GCA_030536165.1 Prevotellaceae bacterium
TTGGACTAAAGCCTAATACAATTGCAACGAGATTGTCTGCAATCCGTACAATTATGCAGGTCGCATATCTTGAGAAGAAAACAACGAACCTTGACCATCAGAATCCACAGTTCGTGCCTTGCAGAGAAGAGGTTGATGAGATATTCCTGAACCCAGAGCAGATAGCACAAATGATGGAGCTTGACCTTTCTTCAAAAGAGGCTATAGAGGGCTACGTCAAGAAATACAAACTAAATGAAGGAAGGGAGAAGCCTCTGCCAAAGATGGAATGGAAATTCTTACGGTTCTTAAACTGGACAAGAGATGTTTTCGTCGTCGGCTGCCTTACTGGACAAAGGCATTCTGACTACAGCAGAATCAACAGCGATATGATTGTAACCCTTAACGACAAGCAGTTCATAAAACTCAGGCAGAAAAAGACAAACAAGGAAGTGTATATTCCTCTTGATAATCGTGTAAAGCAGATACTTGACAAATACAACGGCTATGTGCCATACGTATGTATTAGTACTTTCCGGAGCCATCTGCACCTCTTGGGAGAGTTCCTTGGCTGGACGGAAGTGGCAAAGTTTGATACTTACGAAAACACCGAGAGATTACGAGTCTGTGATATGCTGACGACCCATACTGCACGCAGAAGCTTTGCAACGAATGCATACGCTGCTGGCGTCAGTCTTTCTTCCATCATTGCCGTTACTGGACATGCCTCAGAAAGAAGCTTTAGGTCATACCTTAGACTTGACGTCCAGGAGAGAGCAACCATTGCAGCAGAAAACTTCAAGGGATTTATACAGATGTAGCGATGAAATACTTTACAAGAAGCGTCAAAGGACCAGAAGGTGCTGAATATGTCAGCATCTATGCCCGTGTAAGGCATCATTCCGAAGACAAGAAGATTGCAATCGGATTAAGAGTCTTGCCTTCCGAATGGGAGGACTATTGCTCTGGGACATTCAATCCTACAGACTGGATGTCCAGCATTAACATCAGCTACAGCCAATTTCAATCTATCCTTAACCAGACAGAAGACCTTCTGGATAATTCGTTCAATCCGCAGACTGTGGCAAATGACATCAAGAAAACCAGGGAACAGAATATCTTTGTGCCAGCGAGGGATAAAGCCATAAAGTGCAAAAACAAGTATTTCTCTGTACTTC
>JAUNQM010000230.1:0-1738 GCA_030536165.1 Prevotellaceae bacterium
ATGGCGGCCGCTGTCGCCGTTGAAGATGTTCCAGTAGAAGGTAATACCATTATTGTCGTCATTGTTGGAGGCATACTTGTTATAATAGTTTTCTGTAGTGCTATAGCCTGGATATACAAGCATATTTTTGAAGGCCTGTTGGTCGGCTTCTTTCCAACCAGGATAGTCGCGCATCAGCTCTGCTGCGTCAATAAGTGCATACACTTTTCCATTGTCAAGAGGTCCTGTGCCTCGACTACTGCAGTTTTTTAGGTTCTTATATGAATTGAGTATAGCTACTGCGCTTTCTGCGTATGACTGTATTCCTTCGATTTTCCAAATTAAAGCTTTTTGCAACGCAGCACGACCGTCGGTGCCGATAATGTTGTTGAACTGGCTTTCTGGAATTTGGGTAAAAAGGCCACGCGCACCACGATTAGAGTAGGCGTCAGCCTTCATTCGCTGATATGCAGAATAGAATGGCTCCTTTTTTGCAGCAACCATTGCCTTCATACGGTCAAGGTCTGACTGGTTGAAGATTGTACCTGGATGAACAAACTCATGTGCCGACACATTTCCAACGAAGCAGAAAGTGCAAACCATGCACATCATGAAATACTTAATTGTTGTTCTCATTTTAGTTTTTTTTTATTTATAGATTCTGTTTATTAGTCATATCCATGAGATTATTTAAACACGATATTCTCTACATGCTCATTGACGTAGAAGTTTGCCATGTCGGACGTCTTGTACCACCCTTGCTTGCCCTTCATGCCATCATAAATCTTGCGGCCGTTGATGCGGAGGTTTTCGAATGTAATATTCTTTACCTTATGGTTCTCGTCGTAACCAGAGATGATGGAGATGTCTGGTTGCTTGCCGTAATAGCGAATGTTGCGGAACAGGACATTCTCAACACTTTTACCTGGTGCACTGCAATACTTCTTATTATAAACCGTCTTTACATGACATATGCTGCCTTGAAGGATGTCCTCGATTCGAATATTGTCGAAGACAATGTCCTTTACGGCATTATTGTCGCCACAGTTTATGCCAATGCACCCTTGATAGTCAATCTGAGGTTCGCTCTGGCAGATAATATCGATGTTCTCGTATCGCAAGCCGACAATGCTATCGCTCTTCTCGCTCTTGCTACCATTTCCATGAATGCCTATCATGATAGGATGTGCAATATCGGCCCAAAGAGTCGAGTTTTTCATTGTTACATTATACACGCTGCCAATATATCCCTGAGGGTGTGTGGCGTATGCCGTAGTGCAATCATCAGAGTTGCGGCAGAATACGCGGTCATAGGTCACATTACTGCTGGCAATTGCATTCAATCCGTCGCCCCAACCTGGATAAGAGATAGAACGTACATCGTGGATTGTCACGCCATTACTTTCACATACAGGACACGTGTTCACAATCAGTCCGTCAATAAGTACATTCTTGCTTCTATGCACATGACAACCTTGATATCCATCGGCAGGACGTGCGATGCCACGACCAAGGATGCTCACGTTCTCTGCATCTTCTATGCAGAATGTACCGGTAAAATATGAACCAGGAGCAAGATACAACGTCGTATTCGACGGCACTTTTATCTCCTTCTCTTCGTATAGTCCTGGAGCGTAATACGTAAAATTGCGCTTTGCTGCCTTGGCTTCTGCCTTTGCTTGCTTCATATCTATTGTAGGATGAGACGTGAAAATCAAGAGGTTGTTGGTGTAGTCCTCGTCAAACTCTACGCTGATAT
>JAUNQM010000230.1:1748-3699 GCA_030536165.1 Prevotellaceae bacterium
GAGTCGTTCTTGATGTTGCAGATTACTCCACGATAGTCTGGGCGTACACGTGCCGTCTTGAATTTCTTGTTCTTGCACACTACCTTAATAAATACATCGCCTACGAAATCGAAATAGGAGTATGAGATTTCCGAAACCTGATGTATCGGTGCAGCTTTGACCTTTGCCATGTAGGTGTCAATCTTAGTCCATTCCTTACTGCCTCGTGGCTGAATATACACATCATAGTCGTGCTTCAACGGCGCACCGTCTGGTGCCTGGTATGTATATACTTGATGCATCTTAGGTGATTCCTTTCCGCCAGGTGCCTTGCTCTTCATATCCACATCTGTACCTTGATAGAACAAAAGAGCACCGACACCGACACGATCCACATTGCCTACTGATGCAGCATTTCGTACGCCACCGGCCTTGCCCAGTACCATTGCCGTATAAGGCATAGACAGATGCTTGCGACCAACATAATGGTTGTACGCTATCTCGTATATGGTTGAGAACTTACCACGCGACATCTCACCAGGCACTTTCCAATCATTATACAGACCTGTACAATCTGTCCACTGAACGAAAGGCACGTCCCATCCGAGGTTGTACTTTGCCGTATATTCATATCCCTTGAGCAGACGATTGTCTAATGCCCCCCAGAGGTCGTCGCCTTGATTCCATGCCACTTCGCATGCCTCTGCCAAAGCTCCAATTCCCAACTGTGTATGCCCCTGATCGCGACCAGTCTCTTGGCATTGTCCGTTCTCACTTATATAATAAGGTAACATACCATTGTCAGACGCCCCTTCAAAACCTTTCATGCCGTAGGCAGTTCCACCGAGATAATAGCTTTTAGACGCTTCGTACATTTCGCGATTGTCTGTATAGATTGCTATTGCCATTCGCATCTTATTGACTATTGCTCCCCAGTTACCGTTTGCGTATGGGCTGTTAGCTTCAAACTTGTCGATAGTAGGCACAAACGCACGGTAGAGCATGTCCTTTACTGCCTTATTATCTATTCTGTCGCGCATAAGTTCGCATGCACTCACAAACATAAAGCCCTGTAAACAGCATAATGGTGCATCATGCCCGTCAAGCGCCTGCAAGGTTTTCGTGTATGCATTGATTATCTCTACAGCCTTGTCGGCATGTGCATTCTTCCCTGTAAGATGGAACATCAACGCATTGTAGAATGCTGCAGACATATCGTTCTCGCTACCGCCTTTTGTGCGTCCGTATTTACCATCGCGTGCTACTATCTCGTATGGTCCTGCCATCTTATAGTCTGCGCTCGCAAGCTTTGACTCCTTGAGAACGCGAAATGCAGAAATGGCCGGTTCTGTCTCATTCGAGATATAGCCTTTCATACGTGCAATCGACTCTTTTGTAGTGATTAAACCTGGATGCACAAATTTTTGTGCATAGGCATATCCTGTGCTAATACATAGCACAGCAATTGCAATTCGAACCTTTAAATACATTCTTCTCATTATTATTTTTCTTTAATATTTTTTATTAAAAGCATTCTTCTACATTTTGTATTCCCCTTAGATACAGCAGATGTCTTTGAGTCTCACGACAACGACACCTGCCTTGTGTACCTAGGTTCTAATAACTAAAAAAATCAAAGCATATGAAAAAACTCTTTACAATTATATTATCTTCCTAAATTCTTCACGCACATATTTACGAGCCCTGAACTGGTGACATTCTACCGTACGGCGACTAATGGATAGAGTGTTTGCTATGTCTTCAATAGTCATAGCATCATCGCGTGTCAGAGCATACACACGTCTGGTTGCAGGAGCAAGCCTTTCCATAAGCAGGTGCTCTTGTTTTTCCAAATCGCGTGTACTACATATTTGTTCTGGTGTTAATACGCGATTACTGCGGCTAATATCATAAATATAGGAATAGACTTCCTGACGTTTATAATATCTCCGTATATGGTCAACGACTAAAT
>JAUNQM010000230.1:3709-4067 GCA_030536165.1 Prevotellaceae bacterium
GTAAACAAAAGGCTTTTAACAGAATTCGCGTAAATAATGTCACACTCCATTAATCTCAAGAAAACATCCTGTACGATGTCTTCTGATTCAGCAGCATTATTGATGCGATTGTGGATATAACTAAAGATAGCTTTTGAGTACAATCTGAAAGCATCAGAGACTATCATTTCATTACTTTCCATAAGCGTTTTCAGTTTAAGTTTTAATTTTTGCAAAGGTAAATAAAAAAATAATTACGTGGTGCGTTATTGTTTGCAAACTAATTCCGTTCTATTACATTAAGACATGTTGTTTGCAATATATTGTATATCTTTTATTTACAAAAGTCTATCTAATTTAGATGGAATGAGAACACTCC
>JAUNQM010000231.1 GCA_030536165.1 Prevotellaceae bacterium
AGTGCTATCACAACAAACGACATGATTCGCTTTGAATCTATTGCGTCGTGGATGTGTACACCGGACTTCGATGTGTCGTGCGGCACAAAGAGGAATGTCTCAAAACCGTCGAAGACACTGCGGAAAGCATGCAGTTTTCCGCCTTCTTCAAAGTTCGGTTTAATCTTATCAATATAATTTCTTAAATTCATATTCTATTCATGATTTTTGGCGAAATACAAAATAGTAAATAGTAAATCGTCAAACAGTAAATGGATTTATTCATTCTCCTTTCTCAGCATGTCAAGTCCTTCACGCACTATCCGCTGCAATTCAAGTTTAGAGGAATCAGCAAACTCAGCCAACGCAAAGTCTTCTGGTGCGACCTCGTAGATGCCGAGTTGTTCCATCTTGTCAATATCGCATGTGATGATTGCCTTGATGAGGTATTCGCTCATTATGTCCATAGGCAACACCTTATCGTATTCGCCACTCATTATCATGTGACGCTTGCCACCCTTGATGCGAGCGTCGAGTTTGTAGTCTTTCTTACCAAAGAGCCACGACATGTAGCTGCGTGAAGTTGAGAACTGCGATACACGCGGCATTATCCAACCGAGCATTTCGTCGTTGTCGTCGCCTTCTGGTATTACTGTCACTTCGTATGCATGCGCACCTACAAACCCGTCAGATGAAGTCTTCTTTCCCGTCAGCACATTGCCGTTGATGATTCTCTTGTGCGATGAGTCGTCAATGTTGCCTTCCAGAATGTCGCCGATATTCTGCCCGACCAACACCTTATTATATATAGGAGTCTTTACTTCGCTTCCACAGACAGCGACCTTCTTCGTGAAATCAACGTGTCCGTTGTTTATCAGTCGGCCTATAAAGACAACGACTTCTGGTTCTACAGTCCACACAATGTCGCCCTTGTTGATAGGTTTGATGTGGTTTATCTGCACATTTACGTTGCCCGCAGGACATTTACCTTCGAACAACGTCACCGTTACATCGTCGTTTCCTGCCTGCTTCAAAGCATCGCAGTCCATCTTTGAGCCTTTCTTCACGTTGAGATAAACGTGCGCCACCTTTGCTAATGTCTCCACTCCTGTCTTGAATGCCATAAGGTCATCTGCGATGCAGTAATCAACATCTGCGCTCAATGGCATATCGCGGAACGTGGAAATAAATACCGCCTGTGGCAAGTCAACATTGTTCGCCGATATGGCATACGGCATCTGGTTGATGTAGCCTAGAAGTCCTTTGTCGGCGAGAAGTGCAACAACTTCTTCGCGCGAGTTTGCTTTCAAGTCATTATCAACCAAGCAGTCCATCTGTCCGTCGCTCTCCACTTTGACGCAAAGCACCTTTCTCCTGTCGCCACGTTCGATGGCAGTCACCGTACCACTGACAGAAGAAACAAATTTTACATCCTCGTACTGCTTATTCACAAACAGCACGTCGCCGACCTTGACCTTGTCGCCTTCCTTGACCATCATCTTAGGCTTCATGCCTACGAAGTCGTCGGGCACGAAACCAAAGACGCCACACGGAGCCATCTCCACAGTGGTCATCTCTGCCCTACCCAGAAGGTTTATGTCTAAGCCTTTCTTGAGTTTAATTACTTGTGTCATCTATTTCTTAATTACTTGAATCTGTTACAATCTGCGAAGATACGACAAATTAAGCAAAAATCCAAATTTATTTGTGAAAATCATTCAGCATTCATCAGAAAACCATAAAAACGATGAAAATCGCATTTCTCAAACGCATTTCTCCATTACCTGCCACTCGATTTTCTATATGAATCATCCAAGTTGTCGTATCTATTCAAAAAAAGTTGGTCAACTTTTTTCCAACTATATGCAACGACTTGCAAAACGACATGCGACAAGTTGCCAAATTAAATGCCGAAATTAGAGAGCATGCAGAAGAAGACTAAACTCAAAAGCCGAAAAGCATTGACCCAAGTCAAAATTTTTGAGATTGCGATTTTTTATGATGCTTATAATAGAAAAAATGTCTATATTTGCAAACTACTAACAACAAATGTGCCCTCCAACACTTAACGTAAAAGGAAGCGCATAACCGAGAATCAACTAAGCAAACCGACTATGAAGAAAGATTTATTATTAGGTTACGACATAGGTACATCATCCGTAAAGGCCTCTCTCGTTGATGTTGAGAGTGGCGAAATCGTAGCAACAACATTCTATCCAGAGCAGGAAGCCCCTATCATTGCAAAGCAATTAGGCTGGGCTGAGCAAGAACCGACCATGTGGTGGGAAAATCTCGTTGCAGCAACAAAGAATCTCTCTGCTGCCGGACACCCTATGGAGCAGATCAAGGCAATCGGTATCAGCTACCAGATGCACGGACTTGTATGCGTAGATAAAGACTTGAACGCGTTGCGTCCATCCATCATCTGGTGCGACGGACGTGCCGTGCCTTACGGCAATGCTGCATTCGAGGCAATAGGCAGCAAGCGTTGCCTCTCGCATCTGCTCAACTCACCAGGCAACTTCACAGCATCGAAGCTGGCATGGGTTAAGGAGAACGAACCTGATCTATTTGAGAAGATATACAAGATAATGCTTCCTGGCGACTACATTGCCATGCGTCTCAGCGGTGGTGAAGTCAACACGACTATCTCAGGACTTTCAGAAGGAATGTTCTGGGATTTCAAAGAGCAGAAGGTAAGTAGCGACGTGATGTCATACTTTGGTTTCAACAACGAACTGATACCTGAAATCGTGCCTACATTCGCCATTCAGTCTGAAGTGTGCGCATCAGTAGCACAGGAACTCGGCATACCAGCAGGAACTCCTATCGCATACCGCGGTGGCGACCAGCCAAACAATGCACTCTCACTCAACGTGATGAGTCCTGGCGAGATTGCTGCTACAGGAGGTACATCAGGTGGTGTCTATGGTGTGCTTGGTGAGGTAAACTATGACCCAAAGAGCCGCGTAAACACATTTGCACATGTAAACTACAGTCAGGCAAAGACTCGTCTCGGTGTGCTCCTTTGCATCAACGGTACAGGTATTCTCAACGCATGGATTAAGCGAAACATTGCACCTGAAGGCATCGGCTACAGCGACATGAACAAGCTCGCAGAGGAAGTGCCTATCGGATGCAACGGACTAAGCATCATTCCATTTGGAAACGGAGCAGAGCGCGTGCTTGAAAACAAGGAAGTAGGTTGCTCTATGCACGGCATAAACTTCAACGTACACAATAAGGCGCATTTCCTTCGCGCTGCTCAGGAAGGTATCGTATTCTCGTTCAAGCAAGGTATCGACATCATGCGCGAGATGGGTATGACTATCACAAACATCCATGCAGCATACGCAAACATGTTCCTCAGTCCTCTCTTCTGCCGCACTCTGGCAAGCGTGACAGGTGCAACAATCGACCTCTATGAGACCGACGGTGGCGTTGGTGCAGCCAAAGGCGCAGGTATCGGTGCGGGAATATACAAAGACCACAACGAAGCATTCTCTACGCTGAAGCACATCTCAATCATTGCCCCAGACGAGGCAAACAAAGATGCATACCTCAACGCATACAACACATGGCTGACAAGGTTGAATAAAGTTGTTGGGTAGGCCCCACCCTAACCCTCCCCCGAAGGGAGGGAACTTTGCTCTCCACTACGGGGGGATGGAGGTAGCTTAACCGCATAACCTACAACCAATAAAAGATTTATTTATTTTTTCACATATTAAACAAACAAAACAAAATGGCTTATTTTCCAAATGTAAGTAAGATTCAGTTTGAAGGCAAGGATTCAAAGAATCCAATGGCTTTCCATTATTATGATGCCGAAAAGGTTATCATGGGTAAACCAATGAAAGAATGGTTGCGCTTTGCTATGGCATGGTGGCACACTCTCTGTGCTGAAGGCGCTGACCAGTTCGGTCCTGGCACAAAGACTTTCCCTTGGAATAAGGGTGCCAATGCTCTTGAAATTGCAAAGAACAAGGCTGATGCTGGTTTCGAAATTATGGACAAGCTCGGTATCGACTACTTCTGCTTCCACGATGTTGACCTCATCGACGAAGGCGCAAC
>JAUNQM010000232.1 GCA_030536165.1 Prevotellaceae bacterium
GCGCAAGCAGCAGGAAGCAGCCGTAGAGCAGCAGCTGCAGAAGCAGAATGCAATGGGAAACACAAACAAAAACAACATAAATACCCCTACAGCACCTACTACCGCCGGCAACGGACAATGGTATTTCTATAATCCGCAGGCCATTATGCAGGGTAAGACTCAGTTCCAACGCCAATGGGGTAAGCGTGAAAACCAAGACGACTGGCGGCGAGTTAACAAGACGGTTGTAGCTTCAGCCAATATGGACGATGAAACCACAGACTCCTTGCAAACCGACAGCATAACAACACCTATTGACTCTCTATCGTCCATCCCAACTGACTCAATAGATGCTGAAGCAGCATTACGCGATAGTTTAGCACAAGACCCTCACAACCGCGAATACTACTGGGCACAAATTCCGTTCACCGAGGAACAACTCATGGCGAGCGACCTTATTATCATGGACGGACTATATAATTCAGGAGTCATCTTCAAGGATAAACTCGATAACCTCCGACTCAGCGAGAAGGCTTTGACACGTCTTGAGACACAATATCCTGAATATGAAGGCATGGACAACGTCTATTACCACTTATTCCTATTGTATTCAAGGAAGGGCGAGACGTATAATGCCGACAGCTGTGTGATAAAACTTCAAGAGAAGTTCCCTGAAAGCCAGTGGACGACACTTCTCTCCGACCCATACTTTGAGGAAAACCAACGCTTCGGTGAACACATTGAAGATTCACTCTACGCCTCAACCTACGATGCATTCAAGGCTAACCAATTCGATGAAGTCGTTGCCAACACAAAGATTTCCGAACAACGCTTCCCATTGGGTGCCAATAGGGCGAAGTTCATCTTCATCGATGGTATGCGTCTGCTTAACCAGGGCGACGACAAAGGCTGCCTTGAACGCATGAAGGAGATTGTGGAGAAATATCCTCAAAGCGAAGTGTCTGACATTGCCGGCAATATCGTCAATGGTGTTAACGAGGGCAAGTCGCTCAAGGGTGGAGGCTTCGATGCACTCAGCATCTGGGAACGCCGTTCGGTTATGACCGTGCAAAACGACAGTGCAGAGGTGGCACAGGCACTCTCCACTGAGCGTGACGTGCCGTTCATCTTCATGCTTGCATTCCCTGAGGACAGTCTTAATGCAAACCAGTTGCTCTACGAGCTTGCCAGATACAACTTCACCAACTTCCTCGTACGTAACTTCGAGATAAATATCGAGTACGAGAATGGCATCGGACGACTTGAAGTGCGTGGTTTCCAGAACTACGATGAAGCATGGCAGTACTCCAACCAACTTGCAAACTCACCAGAGATGCGAGCAAAGTTGCAAGGCACACGAATACTCATCATCAGTGAGGGTAATATGCTCCTGCTTGGCACTCACTTCAGTTTCAACGACTACGAACAATTCTACAACAAGCATTTCACTACATTAAAGATAAGCGACGAGAAACTTCTTCAGATGCCAGAGAAGACAGGCAAAGAAGTTGTGCCTGATGACGTCTATGGTGAAGACGAAGAAGAGGGTGAAGAAGGAGAACAAGACGACACAGCCACCGACGACTGGGAGGACTGGTTCTAAAAAGTAACAAGGTTTAAGGTTTCAAGTTAAATAACAAATCACTTCTATGCGCAACGGACTTATTCTATGGGTTGACGACGAGATGGAGCTGCTTAAGGCTCATATCTTGTTTCTCGAAAAGAAAGGATACGAAGTCGTAACCGTGACTAACGGTAACGACGCGATTGAAATGTGCCAGGAAAAAACCTTCGACCTCATCATGCTCGACGAGATGATGCCTGGACTCAGTGGACTCGAAACCCTCCAGAAAATAAAAGAGATAACACCTGCCACGCCTGTAGTTATGTGTACGAAAAGCGAGGAGGAGAACATAATGGATCAGGCTATCGGCAGCAAGATAGCCGACTACCTCATCAAGCCGGTAAACCCAAATCAGATACTTCTCGTACTGAAGAAATACATTCACCGTCAGGAGATAGTGACTGAAGTGACGCAGAACAACTATCAGCAGAATTTCCAAGACATCTCTATGCAGATAGCAGACTGCTCTACCTACCAAGACTGGATTGACCTCTACAAGCGACTTGTCTATTGGGAACTTGAACTGTCGAGCGCCGACAGCAGCATGACAGACATGCTCAAGATGCAGAAGGAAGAAGCCAACAACGCTTTTGCGAAGTTTATAAAGAAGAACTATCTCGATTGGGTTGACCCTGACAAAATGGCAACGGCTGACCGTCCGCTGATGAGCCCTGACCTCTTTAAGACCGACATCTTCCCTATCCTCAACGAAGGTAAAAAAGTCTTCCTCATCGTCATCGACAACTTCCGCTTCGACCAATGGCGAGTGTTAGCAGCTGAACTCGGCGATAGTTTCGACATAGATGAAGACATCTACTACAGCATCCTACCAACAGCAACACAGTATGCACGTAACGCCATCTTTAGCGGACTAATGCCTAACAAGATTGCAGAGATGTTTCCTGACCTATGGGTAGATGAAGACGAGGAAGAAGGTAAGAACCTCAACGAGTCGCCTCTCATACAGACACAGTTTGACCGATATCGTCGCAAAAACACTTTCTCATACAACAAAATCAACGACCTCAACGGAGCAGAGCGCTTCCTCACCCACTACGGTAACCTTGAAAAGAACGACCTCAATGTCGTGGTCATCAATTTCATAGACATGCTCAGCCATGCACGTACCGAGGCAAAGATGGTACGCGAACTTGCCAACAGCGAGTCGGCTTACCGCAGCATCACGCAGAGCTGGTATCGCCACTCGTTCCTCTCCGAAATGATGAAACGTCTGGCAGAAAGCGACTACCACATCATCATCACTACTGACCACGGATGCATCCGCGCAACAAATCCAATAAAGATTGTAGGCGACAAGAACACAAACACAAACCTCCGCTACAAACTCGGCAAGAACCTCAGCTACAATCCGAAGGAAGTCTTCGACATAAAAGACCCACGCAAGGCACAGCTGCCTCAGCTCAACCTCAGCACGTCATACGTCTTTGCCACCGGCGACAAGTTCTTTGCCTATCCAAACAACTACAACTATTACGTATCATACTTCAAAGACACCTTCCAGCATGGCGGAGTATCAATGGAGGAAATGCTCATACCACTCATATCGTTAAAGAGAAGAAAATAGCGGCCCCACCCTAGCCCTCCCCCGTAGGGAGGGAACCTGAAGGTCGTGTAACTACCATCATCACGCTACCTACCGTCCTCCACAGCCATCGTCATCATAGGCTACGCTTTCGCTTAAACACCTACGTAGCGCAAGAAATCCGTAAATTTGTAAATCCGTAAATAAAAATGACCTTATCCGATATCAACAGCACTGCACGCGAGTTTATCAGTGCAATGCTCCAACCGTCAACCATAAACCGTCACCCCTCAACGCTCTTTGCCTTCTATGGTAGCATGGGTGCCGGCAAGACCACATTCATCAAAGCCCTCTGCGAAGAACTGGGAGTCACCGACACAGTCACTTCACCAACCTTCGCCATCATCAACGAATACGAATCCCCTACTCACGGCAGCATCTATCATTTCGACTTCTACCGCATCAAACGACTTGAAGAAGTCTATGACATGGGCTTTGAAGACTACTTCTACAGTGGCAATATCTGCTTCATTGAGTGGCCGGAACTTATTGAAGACATACTCCCACAGGACACAATCAAAGTAACAATCACCCAGCAGCCAGACGGTACAAGAAAAATTGACTACTGACTGCCGTAGAGTTACAACAAAAACAATCACTGAGGTCGAACTGATGAAATAATAGACACTATGGCTAACAACATTATATAAGGGCTTTGACTAACATCTAAAAATAGGATGTCCGCTTTCGATTTAGCACTTGTCGTTAGTCTTCACTTTAGTCGTCGCATATACTCGGGAAAAGTTTTGCAAAACTTCAGTCGAAGTTTTTAAAAACTTTTTTGCACTATAATAGGGATTGTCGTTTAATTCAACGAAATTGATATGTATTACCGAGGGTAG
>JAUNQM010000233.1 GCA_030536165.1 Prevotellaceae bacterium
GGGACAGAATGACGTGGCTGGGAGCAAGGATGATGGTTTGGGCTTCTCTTCATTGGCGTACAAATCTGCCGATGGAATGGACATAAATGCGGAATCATTAAACTTGGAGATTGACTCGATTTCTTACTCCGACCCGATGAATTTGACTTGCAATATCAAGCAGTTTAGCACCAATGTTGCATTAGATATTCCATCGTCGGGGATAAAGTCAAACCTCAAACTTGACAACCTCAGCGCAAATGTAAGAATGGATTCAACTCATGTCGATGTGCCGTATTTCTCGCTCCTCACTCCGAACACAAACCTCAAGGGAAATGTTGAATATGGATTCGGGAATGACGATTCAGGATTGCAGGCAGACGTCAAGGGCGTTATTGGTCGGAAGGACGTTGAACAGTTCGTCAATCTGAAGGAACTTGGCGTGTCGATACCGCAGAGTGTGGGCACAGACGTAAGCGTAACGTTGAAGAATGATGATTTAGAAATCAGGAAGGCGGAGATAAAACTTGACAATTCCACTATCACAGCCAAAGGCAATATGAACCTCAACACGATGGCTTACAACCTTAACGCCGACGTGAAAAACCTGAATGTAAAGCGTTATATGCCAGAACTTGGAGTAGGCATCTTCGATGGAAAGATTGCGGCGAAGGGACGTGGATTCGACATTGCGCACGACAAGATTGACGCCAAGTTGCAAGTACGCCGTCTGCAATACGGTGGCTACGACTTGCGAAATATAACCCTCGACGGTGACTTGTCAAAAGGTCTTGCCAACATGACGCTTAATATCCGCGACGCATATCTCGATGCAGACATCACCCTGAATGGCAACATAGCCCAGATTATGAAGATGGACATGAGTCACCCTGACTTCAGAAATATCAACGGAGACGTAACGGCAAAGGTACGCAGGGCTGATCTTTACCACCTCAAAGTCATCGACCACCCTCTTACAATCACAAATGTCAATGCCGATGCATCGGTAAGAAACGGCTACCTTGACGCCTCGATAAAGAGCCGCAACGACATGCTCTGGGGCGACATTGATATCAGCGGAATGCTTAAGACGAAAGATTTCAGCGCCACTATCGTGTCAGATATTTCAAGGCTTGACTTGAAGAAGATGGGGTTTGCCGACGACAGATTCATCACAGGTTTCTGTGGAAATATCGACTTCTACACCGATATGGGCGACAATATCAAAGTGCAAGGACTTCTGTCAGACATTGCAATCGATGACTCCACGAACTATCTGCTCCCTGTTGATGCCGAAATCGACATCTTCTCAAGCAAAGACACCACATACGCTAAGATAGAAGCAGCCTCATTCCTGTTAGACTTCAAGGCAAAAAGTGGCTTCAGCAAACTTGCCGACTCCTTCACAAGACTCATTGATGAAATAAAACTCCAGTCGAAGAACACCGAGATTGACGAGCCGAAACTTAAGAGCATGTACCCTGATTGTTCGCTCTACATGCGCATGGAAAGTGAATCGCCGCTTATGCTTCTGATAGACCGCATGGGGTATTCATTCAATGACATACAGATAGATTTAACATCGGAGAAGGACGTCGGACTCAATGGCTATGCGGCAGCGCAGAGTCTCTCGGTCGATACCACTATGACGCTCGACGATGTGTTGTTTACTATAACATCGAATAACTCTTCAACAAAGTTCAGCGCCGACGTGCAGAACTATCCTGGCAGCAAGGACATGGTATTCCGCGCAATGGCTGAAGGCGAGATTGTCAAGAACGGTGCAAACATCGACCTTAAACTGTATGATGCCAACGAACGTCTCGGAATAAGGCTTGGCGCAGAGGCAATGCTCGACAAAGACAGCCTGCTGATGCGACTTACGCCTGAGAATCCTATCTTGGGTTACAAGGAATACCATCTCAACCCCGACAACTTCCTTTGCCTGCACGAAAAGAACAAAATAACCACCGACATACAATTAGTGGCGGACGATGGCACGGGATTGAAGATATACTCAATACCTAACGACGAGGCGCTGCAAGACCTTTCGCTCACGATAAATCGCTTCGACCTCACCGAACTCACTCAGATATTGCCATACCTGCCAAACATAACCGGCTACCTTGAAGGCGATATGCACTATGTTCAGCATCCTTCGACAACTCCAGGGCAGGCAGGCAAGATGACTGTGGCATCGGATATTGGTATCAGAAACATGACGTTTGAGCAATACGGTCTTGGTGACATCAGTTCCGAGTTTGTGCTATTGCCTGACCTGACTTCGGGAGGTGAGAGTGCGCTCGATGGCACTTTGATTAAAGACGGAACGGAGATAGCAAGCATTTCGGGACGCTACAGAAGCGGTAAAAACCATGACGATGACGCATACCTAAGCGCACAACTCGACCTCGACCACATGCCAATGGACATTGTGAATGGCTTCATCCCTGATAAGATAATCGGTTTCATGGGCGATGCCGACGGCACTCTCAGCGTTGAAGGACCGATGGACAAACTGATGTTCAACGGTGAAATATACCTCGACTCAGCCTTGCTTTTCAGCGAGCCATACGGTGTGAACCTGCGTTTCGACAACGACCCTGTGAGAATTGTTGACAGCAAACTCCTGCTCGAAAACTTCTCGCTCTACGCCCACGACGACAATCCGCTCGTCATACATGGCAATGTAGATTTCTCCGACATGGACAACATGAGCATGGACCTCCAGATGCGCGGACAGAACTTCGAGGCTATCTCAGCCAAGAAGTCAATGAAATCGCTCGTCTATGGCAATGCTTTCGTCGATATCTATGCCAAGATGAACGGCCCGATGAACAACCTCAACATGTCGGGTATGGTAAACGTATTGGCAACGACAAATCTCACATACGTGCTCGACGACTCACCTCTCAACACTGACGACCAGCTTAAAGGACTTGTCACATTCAAGGACTTCCGCGACACCGTGACCGTCGAAGAGGAGATACGTCCTGAGATATCAGGTTTCAACATGGATTTGCGGCTTAATGTAGAAGACGGTGCACAGATACTTTGCAACCTCAACAAAGCAGGTACAAACTACGTAGAACTCGACGGTGGAGGCGACCTGCGCATGAAATACAACACAACCGAGAACCTCACGCTGACAGGAAAATACACCCTGAACCGCGGTGAAATGAAATATTCTCTTCCTGTCATACCACTGCGCACATTCACCATCCAGAAGGGCAGTTACGTGGAATTCCTCGGCGACCCGATGAATCCAAAACTCAACATCACCGCAACCGAGACCACCCATGCAGCCGTGAGCAACTATGGCGAGAACCGACGCACGGTTAAGTTCAACGCTGGTGTCAAGGTGACGAAGACCCTACAGGACATGGGACTGCAGTTCATTCTCGAAGCTCCAGAAGACATGACCGTGCAGAACGAACTCGCAGAAATGGGCGAGACGGCTGTTGGAAAACTTGCCGTGGCGATGCTCACATCGGGTATATACATGGCAGAGTCGAACACCTCGAACGTCAGCATCAACGATGCCCTGAACAGTTACTTGCAAGGACAAATCTCAAACATAGCGGGCAACGCACTAAAAACCGTCGATGTGCAGATGGGAATGACAAACGTAGCCGACGAGACCGGCGCGTCGTACATGGACTATAGTTTCAGTTTTGCAAAGCGATTCTGGAACAACCGTGTGAGCGTTGCGGTGGGCGGAAGATACTCAACATCAGGCAATACCAGCCACAACAGCGGGGCAGCTCTCGACAATGTAAGCCTCGAATACAGGCTAAACACCAACGCCTCAAAGCTATTGCGACTGAATTACCAGCGGAATAAACTCGATTACATCGAAGGATACGTAAGCGAGTATTCAGGCGGAATCATGTTGAAGAAAAAGATGAATGCCCTGCGCGAGCTGTTCCAGTTTGGGCAGAAAAAGCCACAACCAAAGAGGTGAAAAAAGGCATCACAGGGTGGCAGAAAGCATATTCGGACAACGCTTGTCAGTATGCGGCAAATCAGTCGTCGTAAGTCTTCGCCTCACACGTCCGTTTAACTC
>JAUNQM010000019.1:0-6051 GCA_030536165.1 Prevotellaceae bacterium
CGCGGTGTCCGTCGTATTCGGCAGGGCTCTTAGGGTCTTGGTTATTTACAATGAATGCCTTGCCGTCCTCGCTGAAGTAAAATGATGGGTCGATGCCGGGCACGTCAACCTTGATAGGTTCGCTCCAACCTTTGCGTGGGTCTTTAGTCTTTACAACAATGTTTCCTCCGCCAGCAGCGGTAGAGCCGATGGCTGTTACTATGAGATAGAATGTGTCGTTGTAAGGGTTGTATTTGATGTCTGGCGCATAAACTCCAGCCGAAAGACGAAGTCCGTCAGGGAAGTTGAGCTGTGAAGGTCGGTCGAGAGCATATCCTACGAAATCCCAGTTGACAAGATCCTTGCTGTGCCAGATTGGCACACCTGGATAGTAGCTGAACGAACTGTTTGCAATATAGTAGTCGTCGCCTTTGCGAGTGATAGAAGGGTCGGGTGCACAACCTGAAAGTATCGGGTTGAGATATTGAGTCTTTGCGTCGAATAACGGAATCTCATCCTGTCCTTCGTATTTGAAATCGCTGAAGCGAGCTTTGTTATAGTTGATAGAGTTCATGGTTATTGGAGAAATCTTAGGGTTCTTGACTCCGAGAAGTGGTAGCATTACTGCAGCATATCTTTGTCCTAACTCGCGATAGCCTTGTGCATCGAAGTGGAGATTATCAGGACCGTTAGTCAGATTGTCCGACTTCACCACGTGGGCGGTCTTGATAGTCTTAGGCAATTCATCGATTATAGGATTCATTGCCTGACACAATCCCTTTCCGTTGGCTTGCACCACTTCACCAGCGATTAGAGGCACGTTTTTTGCTTTCAGTCCTAAATCTTTCAACAGGCGGTCATAGACAATCTTAACCTTGTCAGGCCAATCCTTTTGTCCTGTGTTTGATTCCCCCTGATGCAGGAGAATACCTTTAATCACACCATCTTTCTGCGCACGTTTTGCCAAGCGAAGAAGATAAGCGTATGGGTCATCTTCATAAGCCTTGAACATAGCCCTCTGCCATGCTGGAGGTGCTACTTTCACTTGTTCTGCAACGTGTTCCTGCATGAAAGCCTCAATCTTACATCCGCCGATTGCCACGTTGATAACACCGACGCGCACGTTCTCTGGTAGGTTTTCTACCAATGTGCGACCGAAATAATCGACGGGCGTCATACCGTTAGTCTTGCGGCAGAGAGGTGGGTATGCCTTATGCCATTGAGCTTGTTCAGGTGTCGTTTCACATGGGGTAAGACTGACAAATCTGTCGGTGAGACCGATGAAATCTTGTTCTTCAGGCCGAGCTGCGCCCTCCATGTTGCTTTGTCCGAAGCAAAGGAAGACATAGAAGTTTTTGTCTGGCTTTTGTGCAGAAGTGAATTGTGCGCACAAAACAAACAAGATTAAGAGACCTGTCGCTTTGATAGAAAACGACTTGAAATGCTTTCTGATTGAGGTGAAATAGTAGGCTTTCATAGCGGTTTTAGTTTTATGATGTTGCAAAGATATACAATTTTATTATTTCAAATGAAAAATCTCTGGTTTTATTTCGTATGCATTTGTTTCATCCATTGAAAAAAGTAGGTGGATTATTATGTTATTTGTGAAACAAATGTTAACTTTGCGACATAAATAGACAACTAACCTTTTATTCCCGCAACGAATAAGAATATTATTACAAATCTATGAAACAATTTCTAACTACAGGACTAAAGACGCTCCTCATTGCACTGTTTGTGCTCATTTCTTCCAACGTACTTGCAGGTAAGGTAAAGATTTTTGATGGCAACGACCTTTCATGCTCGCTTCCTTATTGCCTTGCGCAAGATAAGTATGGCTATATCTGGGTAGGTACTACTCACGGACTTAACCGATATGATGGCTATGAATTCCTGAAATATCACTATGATAAGGACAATGAGTCAACAATTTCAAACAACGACATTTCGTCTATGCTCTGCGACAATCAAGGTCGTCTGTGGATAGGAACAAACAAAGGTCTTTGCCGTTATGACTATAAGACCAATTCTTTCGTGCGATACAACGTGCCCGATGCTACGCCGCGTGTAAGTTCTATTTACGAGAGGACAAATGGGGATTTGCTTGTAGGAACTGCAGGACATGGCTTGTTCGTTCTGAAAAAGGATGCTGAGGAATTGCAGAAGGTCGTTTGTCCGAAGAAACTGTCGTACGATCTCTTTATCGAAAGAATCTACGAAGATGGAAAAGGCAACGTATGGTGGTCAACCCACCAGAACACTATTACACGTTGCGCTCTCAAAGGTAATAAGATAGATAAAGCCAAGGAATACACTCTGGAGTGTGGCAAGGTGAGTAGTTTTATCAAGTTAGATAATAGCGGTTTCCTCATTGCATGCACTCGCGGAATACTATCCTACAACTATGCCGCAGACAAGATTTCCGATGCAGGTTACGATTTGACGGCATTGCCTTTCGGTACTGAAATTATTACTGCACACGTAAACAGCAAGGGCTCTATCGGTATCGGAACCTCAAATAAGGGATTCTTCTACATACCTATGGGCACAAGAACTATGCTGCAGCCAGAGTTTAAAGAAGGATTTGACATTTCAAATAGCGAAATCAATGCTTTGCTGTCGGATGCGGATGGTAATTCATGGATTAGCTGCTATCATAAGGGCGTGGTGATGGCTTCGCTTTCTGATGATGTCTTTCACGTTGCAGGCACAATAATCGAGACAGAAAAACAACTCGATAGCCGCCGTTCTTCCATCTCTACCGTCGATATTGTGAGTCTGAGAAGTCAGCTCGGAAGCGGTAGTATCAATATTGCCGTGGAAAACAATGGCGAATATTTTGTCAGCGACTACGGAAACGGAATGTTAATCTTCAACCCTTCTACGGGTGAGAAAACGCGTATGAGCATGTACCAAAAGCAGAGGAAGGGCGGCTACCTCACTAACGACTGGATAAACACATTGTTTATTGACAGTCGCCTGATGCTTTGGATTGGTACTGCCAACGGCACGAGCTGCATGGATTTGTCTGACCGCACATTCAATAAGTACGGTTGGAACGAGATTATGTCTGGCATAAAGTGTACGGCAATAGGCGAGACTCAGGAGGGCGACATACTGCTCGGTACCGACCAGGGACTCTATATATATAATAGGAAAGAGAACAAGGTTGGCGAAGCGAAAAACTCAAAAGAACTGCAGACGCGCATTATCTATGGTTTCCAGACCGACAAGGAAGGCGACGTATGGATTAGCACGTCAATGGGCTTGTGGCGTTGGGACGTTAAGAAGGATGAATTCATAGGTCTTCTGAATGGTAGCGGACTCCGGTCGAAGGAGTATCTGCCTAACAGCAGTTTCTGCTTTGCCGATGGCAGTCTTGGCTTTGGTACCAACGATGGAATCGTTGTCTTCAATCCTAATGACGTGAAACATAATATTATCGACCTTGGTAAAGTTCGCCTGTCGAGCATTGCGATAAACAATGAGGTCGTAGGTTGCACGCAAGATGAATACAAGATTCACCATGACGAAAGGCTCGTCACGCTCCACTATTCCATGTTTGATTTCCGTGGAAATGAGGACGTCACGTTCCAGTACCAGATAAACAACTCAGGAGAATGGACGTCTGTACCTGAAGGTTCAAACACCATCACCTTTAACGGAATGGAACCAGGCACGTATCACATCGAAGTTCGTGCTTGTTGCAATGGCGTGTATTCGTCAGAGAACTGCATAACGACCCTCAAAGTCCTCCCTCCGTGGTACCTTTCAATCTGGGCGTCTGTGCTCTACTTGTTGCTTTTAGTCGGTATTATCGTGTTTGTTGTTAGGCATATAGAAAGCAAACGTAAGGCTGACTACGACGAACAAAAGATGCAATTCCTCATCAATGCGACGCACGACATTCGTTCACCGCTGACGCTGATACTCGGCCCGTTGAAGAAATTGAAGGAGAAAATCACCGACCCTGATTGCCAGAACGACATAGAAACTATAGACCATAATGCGCACAGATTGCTCACATTGGTGAATCAGATACTCGATGAACGCAAGATTGACAAGAACCAGATGCACCTGCATTGTCAGGAGACCGACATGGTCAGCTTCGTGAAAAACATCTGTCATCTCTACGACTTCAACGCCGATGAACGTGGTATCAAGTTCACTTTCAGCTCTTCAGCCGACAAAATCATGGCATGGATTGACCATACGAACTTCGATAAAATCTTGAACAACATCATTTCAAACGCCTTCAAATACACCTTCGACGGCGGTGAGATAAACGTGTCTATGCGCACAGAGGATGTTGTCGGACGACAGGGAAGACTCGTTATCGATGTCATCGACAATGGTTTCGGACTGCAAGAGGACGACCCTGAAAAACTCTTTGTACGCTTCTATCAAGGCAAGAACTCAAACGAATACAAGATAGAGGGCACAGGTATCGGGCTCAATCTGAGCCAGTCGCTGGTGAAGATGCACGGTGGAAAGATTACAGCAACCAGCAGACCTGATGGCGAACGTGGTTCTGTCTTCTCCATAGCCATTCCTCTTGGTAACGAACATCTTAAAGAAGAAGAGATTATCACTACGCCACAACCATCATCAACCAACCCTCATTCATCGACCAGTAAGCCTCAGGCTAACAGGAACCTGAGGATTCTCGTGGTTGACGACGACCCTGCTATATCTGATTTCATAAGCGATGAACTCAGCACGTGGTATCGTTTCAGTAGTGCAAAGAATGGTCGCGAGGCTCTTTCTCGACTGCTCAGCGAGCCTTTCGATTTGGTTATCAGCGATGTTATGATGCCTGTCATGGACGGTATCGAAATGCTGAAAAACGTGAAGTCGAACTCAAACATCAGTCATATTCCTGTCGTTTTGCTCACGTCGAAATCGGCTGTTGACTACCGTCTGGAAGGACTAAAGAAGGGAGCCGACGCATATCTGTCGAAGCCTTTTGATATGGAAGAACTCCACATATTGATTGATAACCTCGTGGATAACCGTCGCCGACTGCGCGGTAAGTTCTCAGGCGCACAGCAAGCGGAAGGCAAGGTGGAGGAAGTGAGCGTGAAGGGCAACGACGAAGCTCTCATGGAGCAGATAATGGAGTGCATAAACAAGCACCTTACCGACCCGAACTTCAACGTCGAGCAACTCTCTCGCGAACTCTGCATAAGTCGTGCGCAGCTGTTCCGTCGCATGAAGGAGATAACGGGTATTTCAACGTCAGAGTTCATACGCAATCTTCGTCTTGAGCAGGCTGCACGCCTTTTGAGAGAGGGAAAAATCAATGTCAGTCAGGTGGCATACAGTGTAGGTTTCAACAGCCAGACGCATTTCTCAACCCTCTTCAAAAAGCACTACGGCAAGTCGCCAAGCGAATATGCTGCCAATGTCGAGGAATAAAAGAGGGTAGCGTGATATGACTCCTTTTGATTAATCGATATTTGGGGATGTCGATTGGCTAACTTGCTTTAGAATCTTCTGTTGATAGTGTTTTTATCTCCTGTTTGACAGTGATTTACGGCGTAACGCGTTTACATCCCTTTCACACCTTAGGTGTTCAGCTTTTCACACCTGAGGTGTTCGCCGTGAAACACCTGAGGTGTGAGGGGTGGTAACACCTAAGGTGTGACGACGTCAACACCTAAGGTGTGGAGGCCTGCACAAATAAACACCTTTATATTCCCTATGCGATGCTTCTGGATAAGGTCTTTTATAAGAGGATTTTACATTGCTTATCTTTGGTTATGCAATATATGAGCCAAAAGCAAAAAATAGTCTCATTTTTATAAAAGTTTTTTCATAACCTTTGTCTTGTATTAGGCTGATTCCCGATTTTATTGCGAAAATAAAAAACCGACCACAACTATCTGTTATGGTCGGTTTATATGAAGGTGAGATTATGCATTGACTACGGATTCTTCTTGAAGATTGAGTAAGCCAGTGTTCCTGGGGTGGCTTGTACATCTGACGAGGTAAATGCATCGTCAGCGTAAGTGATTTTCACAACACTTGTGGCATCCTTCCAGAATGTGATGTATGGATTATCGGCATCTC
>JAUNQM010000019.1:6061-15877 GCA_030536165.1 Prevotellaceae bacterium
CCTTGCGATGCAAACGTCATCGTATGTGATGTTGTTCCTGTTCCATTGGAGAATGTAAATGTGCCACCACTGTAGCTCCATGCCATTGTTGGATCTGTTATAACACTGCTTGGTGTAACGATGGTGTACCCCTCCTTGCTCGGAATCTTAATGTTCGTATTATTACTATAATGGTACGTATCATCAGATTCATTGCTTGGTGTGGTCGAGAAGGCATTGTCAACATTAACCGTGACAATGAATGTTCTGCCCATGTTCTTTTCTGTGAATGTGAACGTATAGATACCAGCTTTCTCAGGTGTGCCACTGAGAGTTATCGTATGGCCTTCACTTGGATAGGTTGCCGTACAGGTAATACCTTCTTGAGTATATTCTGATGTTACGAAAGGATATACGTGCTCGCTGTTAGGAATTGTATAAGCCTCGGCTGAAATAGATGTACCGACGGTTGCATCGAATGATGTGCTTCCAAGGTTCTTTATATAGATGGTATGAGCATAGTCGGATGTTGTCATGCCTGTTCTTGCAGAAGTTGTTACCGTCCAAGTATGGTCGTCTTGTTCAGTAGCCAACAACTTCAATGCTGCTGTAGCCGCCTGATTAGTATATATATATGTGTATGCAGTGTTTTTTGCACCATTCTTGTTATTAGTATATGACAGTGCTGAAATATACATAGGCAGATTTCCTGCAGCAGGACATGCCACAACAAATCGATGGTTGACTTCGTCATAAGTAATGCTAGTTGTGTTAGTTATATATGTGTTGTCTGCACTTACGAATGAGTAGCCTTCAAGTTCTTTTACACCCTTTGTTGCATATTCGGTATATTTAATCAGGTCTCCGCCATCACCTTCAACAAGAGGTTTGGTCTTAAGGTCGCCACTGATATTAAATAGTCCGTCATATACTTCGTCGAATTCTGTGAGCACCATTGCTGTGAACTCAATAGGGTTGAGTTCGCCAGTCTCTATGACACGTGGGTCACTTGGGTCGATGTAAGCTTCACTGGATTTTGCAGGGTCTTCACGCTGAGGGTTTGTAGTACCACTGCTCTTGTCTGTTATCTTAAATATATAGGTATAAGTGTTGCCTGCTACCCATTGACAGTTTGTTGCAGGTATCCAGCAGCGAGCATCATACACTTGTATTTCGTCGTTTGTATCAGTAACTTTTGAATTGAGCTTGAATGATACGTGTACGGTAAAACCGCAAGTGTTGCCAGCTGGTGCTGGCACTGCATAATATTCGGTTGGCAGGAAGGTCAGGTCGCTCGGCGTGGTGCTTAGCGTGGTGTATGTACCATCTTCTTTTGTAGGAACCTTGAACTTCAAGTTTGTTTTACTCTTTGTTGGAGTTGCACCCCATGTGAGTGACGAACCTTCGTTGATTGTTAGTGTATTGTAGCCAATTACAATATCTGTGTTATCTGTGTAATCTGTAGGTTGATCAGTTGCGGCTTTGTTTGCAGCATTTGCCGGAGTAAGAATAACACCGTCTGTCTTATCAAAATTGAATGGTGAACCAGTAATTGCCGTAGGCACAAGGTCGGTGAGCGTTACCGTGTAGCTTGTTATGTCGGTATAGAATGCGAGACGAATCTTTGCGTTTGCGTGTTTGAACTCAAACGGCACGTCGTTGCCATAGTTCGCCTTCTCTACACTCGTGGCAGCATAAATTACTTCGTTTGCATTGATAATGTCGCGGTCGGTGGTTAGTACTGTTGCAGTGCTGTAGTTGCTGTTTTCCATTAGACCGGTTTTCACAGCGCCTTCTATTTGTGTGATAGGTTGTGTGAAGAACGATGAAACATTGCTCAATTCTACATTTGCTCCATTGATAGAAGCATTACCCTTATAGTTATAAGGTGCGTAGGCATAGAATAAAGATGGACTGGTTGTCTCGTCCCAGTATTTGAGATACTGATTCGTGTTTGCTGACTTAGTAGTATGCCCTGTTATATCCTCTTTACCAAGTTTCTCATACACCCAGTAGGAACTCCCGTTAAGATATCCAAGTCCGTCGCCCCATGTGGTGGCAACAGTATTGTCTGCCCATGTGGAATATTTAGTATCTGATGGGGAAGCGTACGCCACAAGATAGTTCTTCATGTAGGCATTATCATTGCTGACGCTTCCGGCATAGCCCGAAACACCAAACTCGTAGTGCGTGTTCTGCAACGCAGAACTTTCCGCACGAGTGCGGTTTTTTACTTGCATGTTGAATCTCAACGCCCCGTTGCCACTGCCGTTGGCTGATTGGTCAACAAGTTCGTCGTTAGTGCACGAGCAGAGCGCTGCCACCGCTGCACACACAACAAATGCAAAACGAATTTTCTTCTTCATTTATATCTCTTTCTTTTTGTTTCTAAATGTAATGACACCTATTTTTATATATATTAAGGTGTAGCCGTTACTTTGATAGGTCGGATGCAAAGTCCACATGAAAGCGGAATAGTGCTTTCTGACGGGATAATAGTTTCTTGGCTTATAACCCAAACAGGGGCTGCTTCTGTTCCTGTATTTTCATGCTTGAAATGGAAAATCTTCTTATCTGCCGTCCAGTAATAGCCTTCTTTTGGATTAGTGTTTATACCATTGGCGCTATATCCTGTGGCAGGAAGGAACAATACTTTTGCATCATCGCTTATCATTGTGAACTTGATTCCTTCAATGCCTTCTATAGTAGTCCATTCTTTCGTCAATGTAGGAGAACCACCCTCGCTGGCATTATAAAGATTTGTGAAATCATCGCTGGTTGGAAGTTTCCAGTCGCCTCCCCAACGATAAGTTGCTGCATCACCGCAAGACTCATAGATGTTGTTGAATTTGCCAGGGTCATAAACGGTGCCTTGGATGTTGGTATCAGTAATATAGTATGCAGGCGATGTTTCATAATAGTCTCCGAAAGGATAATCCATTGGATGACCTGCTACGTTACCCCATGAGAAGTAATAATAGTCGTTAGCCTCAAGGTTCATGTTTGCAAATGTTACGCCTATGCCGAGGTTGACTTCTGCAAGGTCTGCAGGTATCTTGCCTGTAGTTTCTTGTATAATGTATTCGCTGTTAGAACCATCATAGTTGCTGACTTGCAATGCATCGAACACAATAGGCTTCATCTGTCCGCCAGGTACACGTGGGTCGCGCTTGTCTATCCATGGCTCAGCTGGTGTGGCAGGGTCTCCCGTTGTTGAAACTTGAATGCCGGACGATGCTGATGTTATTTTAAATATATATGTATAAGCCTTTCCTGCTTCCCACTTGCAGCAACTTGCTGGCACGTATGCGCGCGCGTCATATATAGTAAGAGCGCGACCGCCATCTTTAGGAGTAAGTGTGTAGCTCACGTGGATTGTGAAGCCAGTTGTTGTTGCAGGTGTATTCTCTATGTAAGTTCCATCGCTTTTGGCATTTGGCAAAACAAAAAGCGAAGTTGGTGAACTTAATGCATTTGCTCCGCCTGTTACAGGAAGAACACTTGAAGTAAGTTGGAACTCTAGGTTGTTTTTGCTTTGAGTATTTACTGTAGATGCAAATGTGGCTGTAGGACTGCCGGTAGTAACGTTTGAATAGGTAGCCGTTACAGTGCTTTGCGTAGTGTATACCGGAAGGGCTTCCTCTGCAGGCTGAACGACAGTCATAGGTGTAGCTGCCTGCGCTGCTGTTGCAGGTGAAAGCTGGATACCCGAAACAGCATTAATCAGTGTGCTGTTAGGACCAGCTAATCCATCAGTTGGCACGAGGTCAATGAGGCTGACATCGTAGCCATTGACGTCATTATAGAATGCAATATTTATCTTTGCATTGACATGTTTGAACTGAAGGTCAACGTCTTCACCATAATTTGCCTTTACAACTTTCTTTACGGCATGCAAGGCCTCATACTTGTTGAACAGTTCCTTGCCTGTTTCAGTAATGCTGTTTATTTGCGTAACAGGCTTTTCATAGAATGCCTTTAGCCCAATGAACTTTGTGTGCCATACATCTCCGTCTTTCCAGTTTATTTCGTGTTCTACTGTGTTGTTTACCTTATTATTATAAGGAGTATATGCGAAGAAGTATGCTTCTGGTTTTGATTTATCCCAGAACTTCAACACCTGCTTTGCTTCATCAGGCGTATTGCACGTTGGATGCTTATCATCGGCAGAACCTAATCCTTGATAGAACCAATATGAAAGTCCTGTAACTTGGCTGTCTGGGTCGCCGTAGGTTTGTGCTTCGCCGTTGTATGCTTTATAAGGACTGTTTCCTCCATTCCAACTACCACCCCAACCAACGAGGTAGTTGTTCATCAACGGTTCAAAGTCGCTGTTCTTCCAATATCCATAAACGCCAAACTCATAGTGCGTGTCCTGTAGTTTATTGCCGTCAGCACGCGTCATGTTTGCCATGCTCGTGTTGAAAATGACGGCATCGCTTGTCGGGCTTTCCTCGTTTACAAGTTCGTCGTTGGTGCATGAACACAGCAAGTGGCTCTGCAAGAATATTACGGAGCACACTGCTAATGTTAATGTATTATATTTCTTCATTATAATGATTACATATTAAATTCGTGAACAATTGTATCGTACTCTGCTACGTAAGGATCGAATCCGCTACCGCCTCCAGGAGGGGTTGGGTTTACAGGAATCTTCAGCGTATCAACATCAATCTCGACAGTGATTACTCCTCCGTGTGACTGGCGCTGGAATTGGTCTGTCACATTAAAATAATATGTGGAGTCTGTTCCGTTTGCAAACTGCATGTTAAGTGCGAAGTTATTCTTCACTTCGCTTCGGCTACCTGCGTATGCTGCAGCACGTGAACGTGCCCAAGGTGGCATACCGCAGAGTCCGAATGTAGTGAGCTTACCGCCAATGATATCAACTGCCTTCTCGTCTGGCTTCATCCATTTTCCGCCGTCGAGGGCTTGCTTGAGTCGCATAGGGAAGTTGACACTTACGTCGTTTTCACTCGTGTTTCCGAAGGTAACACTTGTCTTGTCAGCCAGACCGTCGATAGCGCATACTTCAGGAATCTTTGTTACCCTACCATCGTTGTGGTGAAGGATAACTTGAACGAGGTAGATATAGACGAGAGGGTTAAGTACTGACTCAATCTTCTTTACCCAAGCTTGTCTTTCTTCATCATAGTAGTCGTAATCCTCTACATTATGGGTGATGTGTATGTCTGGGCTGAATGTAGAATAGAATATTTCCGGCTGATTATAGAGCGGCACGGATGAAAGTCCAGCTCTTGGTCGGTACATTCTTACACTTCGTGAGTGCGTGTATGCAATCACATCGTCAAGGTCAGAGTCATCGACAATCAGGTTCTGCGTAAAGTCTGGTGAGTCGATAAGACTGTAAATAAGAATGTCATACCAACCGAAGTTGTATTTACGTTCAAATCTGTTGCCACGTATTTCAAACGGGCCATCTGTCTTTCCCAAAGCATGGCTTATGCCTGGTATATCACCAAGGAAGAAGCGATAGACATTGAATCTTGTAGGCTCTGGATAGGCGATAGCTCCCCAGTTCGCAGAATCTTCATCATCCCATTGATATACCCAGTCTATCTTCCAACTGATGTCGATATCCCAGATGATTTCAAGTTCGTTGACGATAATAGGGTTCTCTATTACAACATCCTCTGAAGGAAGATTGAGAGGCGGCTCTATACGGCATGATGCCATTGTCAGCACTATGATGGCAAGGCAAAGTATTCGTGAATACATCTTTTTCATTTCATTACCTCCTTTCTGTGTACGCTTACACCTCTCTTTGCAATCCTTCTGTAGAGAAGGTCGTAAGTCAGTGTGACTCCAATGTGTGTTGGGTCAGGTAGGAGGGATTTGTGGTTGCGTTTCTTGAAGTCCTTTGCGCTCTTGGTGTAGTCGTAGTAATACTTTCCGTCTTCTTCGTCAAGCACAGGATTGCCATATACGTATGGGTCGAAACGTGTGTAGAAGAAGCCAAGACCAGCTGAGAATTCAAGTCTCCAACGTTTATTCTTGCTTATGTTTGTTACGTATCCAATTTCAAGTCCGGCACCGCCGCCTTCGCCTTGCCATCCTTTTTCCTTGTTGAGTCCGATGCCGTATTTAGCAAAGTGCCCGTAAGCAGCTAAATACCATCCGAGGTATTCAGCATTGTCGTCCTTTGCTGGCTTGAAGTAACGGCGTACAGATAGCTCGTAGTCACGTATCTGGAAGAACTTCTGATGTGACCAACGGTGATAGTAAGGGAACATGAACGCTGCATTATATGTGTAGTGTCCATTGAGTGGGTAGTACTCGGCATGTATGTTTACAGCAGGAGCCATACCATAGTTAGGCATCCAGAATGCATCGTGGAGGAGGTTAGTCTTCAGCGAAAGGATGTGAACGCGCTCTCTTTCAACGATAGTGCTATCCATTTTCGGATAAGGCTCAGTGTATTCCTTTAGGATTTCTGCATCTTGCATTGCCTTCTTCTGAGCTTCTTCAGCTGCTTTTACTCGTGCTTCTGCGTCAATTTCTGCCTGAGTCTTTTGCGCTGGAATGTGGAAATAAAGCCTTACCTTTGCTGAACGCAAGTCTGGGTAGTACTTGTTGAGGATATACTTCCATAGGCGTCCCTTGTCGAGTGAACGCAGACGGCGTTTGAGTTGTACTTCGTCGTCTTTGAATTTGTCATAGAGCAATTGCACGGATTCGTAGTACGTGTCGTTGCTTTCTTTCATCATGCGAACCAACTCAGCATAGTCCTCAATCACGATTTCGCTCTTTATGTCCTTTGGAAGTTCGAGCAAAGTAGAGATTGTATCAACGAGTGCTTTGTTACGCTTTTCGCTGAGTTGTTTGTTGAATGCACGAGAACCTTCAGGCGAAGCTGTTCCCACAACCTCCATCCTGACTACCTCCGCTTTCTTTTGCTGCATCTCTGGCAGCGTTTTGCCGATGAATTCCTTAAGGAACGGAGCATCCTTTGGAATAACGCACTTGCTTACAGGGAAGATGACTTTCCCTGAAATTGTAGTGTCTTTTGGCTCAATTGCATAGCAGTATTGCACAGCCAGTACCAGTGCTACTATGAACAAAATCGCTCTTGTTAGATTTAATTTACTATATTTCATTCTCACAATTTTTTCAAATATTATGTGCATAAAAGCATGCAAATTTAGAATATTTTTTGTTTACAACAAAGAGTTTTTGTATATTTTTCGCCTTGAGGCGCTATTTTAACGTATTTTTATCAATATTTTTGCACAAATCGTGCCCGTTTGTGAAAAAGCTTTCTTGTTTCAGCAAAAATTGCATCCTTCCGTCTTGTCTTTCGTGGCGAATGTGAATAAATGTAAAATAATAGGTGTATTTAACTTTAATTTATTGTGCCGTTTGAGTGCTGTGACATGTACTTTTTATGGTAGTTGCTCGGGCATTTTCTATCAGAATAGATGTTTGCGTGCTTGACGGCTGCGCTTTGTCCGGTAAGTATGCTAAATATGTGTTACAAATGTTTCAGTCAGATGTTTATGTCATTAGGTACAGTCTCCATGATTGTGCGGTTTTGAGCTTGGAGTTATTGGATTTCTTTGTTCGAAGTGTGAGGTTTTGATGGTAAGTATTTGAACTTTATGTGAAGGGTATAGAAAATATTTGTATGTGATTTGGTTCATTATTATGATGCAAATACGGTTGTGGTGTGATCGCAATAAAAACTCACGATCTCGCACCTCATGGTCGCACTTACACCTTATTAAAAACGCGTGTGTGCGCAAGCACGCGCGCTATATGAGCAAATTCGCAAAAAAAGTCCTGAAAATACGCGATTTTTTTCAAAAAAAATGAAGACGAGAATGTGTAATTCTTCAACTTCATCTGGCGCATTCCTGAAGGCGATTCAACGCTTTTTTTAGCCTTCCACACCTTAGGTGTTTCGTCGTTCACTCCTCAGGTGTGACACATACAAACACCTTAGGTGTGACATTGTTTACACCTCAGGTGTGAAGGGCTGGAATATGCGTTGATAGCGAAAAAAATATGAATTTTGTAGGACAAAAATAAAAAAATGCTCATATTTGCATTGCGAAAGATGGTTTTGGCATGTGAAAAAGTTAGACGGCATCTAAACAATCCAAATGAAAAAATTATATTTTTTCTTTGTATTGTCTTCGATTTGCACTAACTTTGCAATTTGAATAACTAATATTGAATATATTGCTTTTGGGATGTCATCGTGGCGGAGGACGTGGCTCTCAAAACGTACAAAAAACTAAGACAAATAGATGCGAAAACAATTCTTATGCATTCTGACTTTGCTTGCCAGTGTGGCGCAGTCGCAGACATATTTCACTTTTGGCACTGCCGTTAACCCACGAGGTGAGGCTGTTATGGTTGATTCGCGAGGCATCGAAATTGCGGGCAAGAAGGTGCTGCCTGTGATGGGCGAGATACATTATGCACGTGTGCCAGAGGCTGATTGGCGTCGTGAAATACTCAAAATGAAGGCAGGTGGAGTGACGATGATATCCACCTACGTCTTCTGGATTCATCATGAGCCGGAAGAAGGCCGATGGAATTGGGAGGGCAGACGCAATCTGCGACGCTTTGTTGAGACGTGCAAAGAGTGCGAAATGCCGTTGGTGATACGTATCGGACCGTTCTGCCACGGTGAGGTATATCAGGGAGGTGTGCCTTCGTGGATACTTCAAAGACTCGATGAAAAGAACTGTAAACCACGTAGCCTCAACAAGGTATGGATAGATGCTACCGAACGCCTCTACGCAAATATTTTCTCGCAGGTGAAAGGTTTACTGTGGAAAGATGGCGGTCCTATTATAGGTGTTCAGGTAGAAAACGAATCCCGTGGACCGTGGCAATACTATCAGACGCTCAAGGATTTGGCAGTAGAAGTCGGTTTCGATGTTCCTTTTTACACTCGCACAGGCTGGCCTAAGCTCAATGGCAATGAAAAGTTTGGCGAATTATTGCCTCTGTTCGGCGATTATGCAGACGGCTTCTGGGATCGCCAACTCACTGATATGCCAGCCGATTACCCAAAAGCTTTCACGATGAAAGCCTCGCAGGTGTCGGCTACTATCGCCACCGAGACCTTCGGGAAGGGAGAACTTGCCGATGACGACGAAAAGAGCGACGACGCACAACAGCTGACGTACCCGTATTTGACGTGTGAACTCGGAGGTGGAATGATGCCTTCTTACCACCGCAGAATAAACATTTTCGACCAGGATGGGCTTGCACTTGCCGTGTGCAAGGTGGGAAGTGGAAGCAATCTTCCAGGTTACTATATGTATCATGGCGGCACAAATCCTTACGACGGAACGATGCCGATGAGCGAGATGCAAGACACGCCGTATGGTTTTACGAGCTACAACGACATGCCGCTTATGACCTACGACTTCCAGAGTCCGCTTGGCGAGATGGGACAGGTGAATGAGTCGTACCATCGTACACGCCTTTTCCACCAGTTTCTTGCCGACTGGGGCGAAGAATTGTCACAGGCAGAAGCACATATAATCAACGATACATTAGCCGAGCGCGGGCGTTTCCGTTTTGTGAACACATACGTCAGAATGCTGCATCCTAACGGACAGTCGTACGTTGTAGATACCACGGTTATGGCTCAGCCTTTCTGCAAGATAGGCAGCAAGGTGTATTATATTGAGGTGCCTGGCGTGAAGGCAAAGACGAACAAGAACGTGCTTACATACGACAAGGCGCGTCGTGCCTATAAGGTAGGTGGAAAACTTCGTTTCACTAAGCATGATGGTGGCATACTTTATAAGGATGGTAACAAGGTAAAAGAAGAGTGGTGGGAGCGAAAAAAGCCGA
>JAUNQM010000234.1 GCA_030536165.1 Prevotellaceae bacterium
CCAACCGTCAGGACTCGGATCATTTTCCCCTTTTGTCGTTCCGTTCCACATTGTATTGTCAAATGCATTAATTGCCGCTTCGTACCAGTTATAGAAAAACCCAGAGTTGAAATAACCGAATTTATCTTTATTAGCTTCTGTATCATCTGTCTTTTGCATTAATCCAAAAGATATATCCTTGCCAAGTTCACAAGCCTGTCCGTATTTTCTGCCCCACTGGTATAGCGAACCGTATGGATGGTATGTAGCATCATAACCGCAGTTTACAGGTGCCCACCATACGCCACCAATCTTTATACCAGGTGCAGAAAAACTACCTTCTGTATAAATAGGAATCTCTTCAAAGGTTGCGGTTATAGTTACGTTCGCCTGCGGCATCGTGAAAGAACCTGTATCTGTAATGTCGTGGTCTGTTCCGTCGTTATACTTTATTGATTCCACAAAGTAGCCCTCGTCAGGAGCTAATTTTACCATCACGGTCTCACCCCAGGCGCAGATACCTGATGGGGTTGTGGACTTGATTGAACCATGCTCAAGATTTTCGGCAATGGTGATGGTGAAAGACTGTTTGTCTGTGTATTCCACAACGGCACTGACATTATCAGTGATATTGGACAGTTCCCATTCGTAAGCAGTTGTCTCTCCACTAATAACTTTGCCAGATTTGGCACAATTGTCTGCAGTCAGTTTCAGGTATTTGCCACTTTGAGACTGTGCACTTACGGAAACTGTTTCTCCGTTGATTTGAGTGCTGATTGACACGTCTCCTACGGCATCGTCCTCGAGTGTGACATAAACGTAATGTCCGTTTACCTTTACGCATTTGAACACCTGATCGACGGCAGACGTTTCTTGGAAAACAAATTTATATTTGTGATTTGCATCATTGATGAAATAATCTATCGGGAAAGTATCATCGTTTGCAAAGACTTTGATAATTTGTGCATTTGTGTTCATTGTGGCAAGGAGTGTCACAATTGCCAATAATATCTTTTTCATTTTATTCTGATTTGAATTAAGTTGCTGAACTATATGTTTGTTTCATAATTCCTGAAGCATAAACCACCTCCTATTCGTAGGCTTTCACGAGACGGACTAAATATGCCTCATTGAGGGGAGATTGGCAGTAAGGGGTGTCACTACCTACGCGGGAACTCCACCAAAAGTTCAATGAGTATGCTTGTATAGTTGTACCCCAATCACAACGGGTTGCTGACCAGTAGTAACCATAAGTAAGGTTAGACAGACTTGTTCCGCCATCAAAGCGTCTGCCGGATATCGGTATGAAGACTGCACCTGCGGCACTCAATTTCTCAAACTCATCTTTTGTAAATTCATAATTAAAATCAGTACCACTGAAGTTTATGAGAGATGCTAACCCTTTAGATTTTACATCTGTAGGCCAGATAAATGCGTCAGGGAATATGAGAAGACCAGTAGGATAAATTTTATTAACATGGATGCAACATCTCACATAGCGGGCATCGGTTTCACCTTCAATAGTTGATGCGTTGCGTTTTTTCAAAACATAATCCCATTCGTCTGCTGTCAGCACACTCCACCAAGTCCTGCCGTTGGCTTCAAATCCTGGCTGGTTGGCAAAGAAGGTGTTGTCTGTATCATCTGCAGGTCTTGTTTGTTGTATTGAATTCGATGCTTTTGAGCACCAGAAGAAATTACTAATATGGTTCCAATCTATAGTCCATGAATTCGTGTATTGTTTGTCTTCAAGGTTCCAAGTTGCGTCTGCGCTTTCAGTAAGCGGACCATACCAAAGATTGCCTTTTGAGAAGAATACTTGCTTGCCCGATTCATTTACTGTAAACAATCCGGAGATGAGGTTCTCATCTATGAATTCCGCAGTAATGGTTGTATTGTCATATAGCGAAAATGTTTTTGTACTTGTTCCTTCTTCTACTGCTTGAGTATTCCATCTGAAGAATTTATTCTCGGATTCGGGAACGGCACATAACGTCAAATTCGGTTCATACAATGTCATGTCTTCTGCTATAATACCGTCCTCTGTTGCCAAGTGTATTAAACCAGAACCTCTCACGTTGAATTTGACGCTTATTCCGTAATCTATTTCCGCATCTACAGCGCCAGTAATGTCGGACAACAGCCATTCATAATTGACTGACTTGCCTGTCCATCCACCTGAAACCGTGCAATTGTCGGCAGAGAGGTTCAGAAGCGTGCCTTTATCTGAGTGCGCCCTGACGGAAACGGTCTCTCCGTTGTTATGGTACAATACTTTAATAATGTCTTCCTCAGAACCAGAGCTGGCTACAATGTCCGTACTGTGACCACCGATTGTCAGCGGCAAGCCTGAGGCTTTCCAATAATGGTCAACCGTGAAGATTGTGTTTTCAGTGATGTTGCTTGTCGGGAAGGTGACGGAAAAATATCCGTCAACAGTAGCCGTATCAACAACAACGCTCTTGTCTGGTTCGCATTCCAGTCTTACGCCAGAATCAGAATGAGCGGAAATCTTAAAATTGCCATCCTTTTCATTTAGCTGTGTACTGACCGATACGTCACCCACGGCATCTTCCCCGAGTATGACATAAACGTAATGTCCGTTTACCTTTACACATTTGACATCAGGAACCGAAGCTGATTCCTCTTGGAAAGCAACTCTGTATTTTTGTTTTGTGTCACTTACGAAAGCAGCCACAGGAGTAGTTCCATTGTTCAAATACACCTTGACTGTCTGTGCGTTAACGCTCATTGTGACAAACAATGCCACGACTGATAATACTATCTTTTTCATTTTACGTTTCATTATTAATATTGTTCTTCGGTATAGATTTCTTCCTCATCATATACTCTTACGTCTGTTTCTTTTGAACCTGCAAGTATGCGTGAAGTGCGCAGTGCTACCACCTTACATGCAGGGCTTGCGTACTGTTTCTTTTCTGTTGCTTTCATATTACTTTACCTCCTGTCCGTTAACATTAAACTTGTGACCAGCCTTCATGATTACCACGCGGCCGTTCTCGATAAACTTACCATCGACATTCATAGTCGTAGTTGCGATGCTTTCGATTGCGCTTGGGTCATCGCCGAATGAAAGCATAACGGCATCTTCCTTTGCAGAGCTTGCTGACGGTGCGATAAGGTATGCTACGCCTGCATTGAGGTTAGTGCCTGAGTACTTGAAGAAGCCAAACTTAGTGTTGTCGTCCTTTGCATGCCCGAGAGTGTAAATAGCATTTCCGCTCTCTACAGCCACACTTGACTTTGGAATAGTCAAGGCAGAGCCTGACAAGTCGCCCTGACCTGCTGTTGCTGCGGCGGCAGAGATTGCAAAATCTACAGAGCCAGCGTTCTTCAGCAAAAGACCTGTTCCTGCAGGGAGTATTTCTCCGTTCACCTTTGTGCCGTCATTGCACTTGAGCACATGGTTCTCGCTGTCGTAAGTAGGAGCATAGACCTCTACGGCACCACTTGCAGGCACTTGAAGTTGGAATGGACTGTAGAAGGTTGCATAGCCAGCATCGCTTACAGGCTTGCTTACTTTGTTCACCTCGCCTGACGGAGTCGTGAAATCCACAACAAGCTCACCGCCTTGTGCCATTGGCAGTTCAGCAACGGTGTTCGTGCCGATTTTCATTACTGCCTTACCGTCAACGAAAGTAATCTCAGGGTTTGAAGTAACATCAAAAGCTGCCGTACCAAGAACTGTCAATGCCGCTCCGTTCTGCAGAACATAGGTGTAGGCTGTCTGGGCGTTAGCCATACCGATGCACATCAGTGCAAAAAGTAATAAGAATCGTCTCATCTCTTTCTAATTTTTTTATTTAATATTAAATTTTTTGCAAAGATAAAGAAAATTTTTGAATTATGTACCAACTAATCTATTATTTATGTAAAAATGAACCATTTTCTCTGCAAGGTAGCGTCCTCCAGGCGCACGATGGGTGTGTGTCCATATCCGAGCACATCTCCTTCGTCGATGTACCCGGTTACTATCGCTTCGCTCAGTATCGGCTTCCAGCCGAATGTAACCGAGGTTGTGGGTTGTCGGTT
>JAUNQM010000235.1 GCA_030536165.1 Prevotellaceae bacterium
CAGACATATCGTGGTTTTAGTCGTTTGGAAGTAAAGTTCCTCGTATTGAGGGAATAGGAAATATTAGAGCCTAACATTCCCCTACTATTAGGATTTAAGACAAATATCTAAAAAATCCCCGCCACTTGCATGACGGGGATTATTTAAGTCATTTTGACGTTTCAATTACTTAGTAGTATCCTTGAAGATAGATACGCGGTTGAAGTCATATTCGTCGAAGAGCTTGTCTGTGATACCACAACCCTTAGTTGAGATGCGGTCAGCAGCAATCTTGTACTTGTTAACCAAAGCAGTCTTAACAGCGTTTGCACGTGCTTCAGAAAGCTTCTGGTTCAAGTCAGCAGCACCTTCTGGAGAAGCATAACCTTCAACGAGGATCTTTGCATCTGGATGATTCTTCATGTACTTAGCAACCATTTCAACCTGTGCATACTGAGCTGGGTCGATAACTGACTTGCCCTGACGGAAGATTACAGATGGCTGAAGAATTGAGTTGTCCTTTGCTTCAACAACTGGAGCTGGCTTGTTAGCTTCAGCAGCGAGCTTAGCCTTAAGATTGTTGATTTCATCCTGAGCTGCCTTGAGAGCTGCGTTCTTGCCATCGAGTTCACCACGAAGACCGTTGATCTTTGCGTTGAGACCGTCGATTTCAGCCTGGTCGCGAGGAACAATAGCTGTGAATACACCACCGAGGTTGTAAGCAACACCTGCAGTCAGAGTAGCGAGAGCCTGCTTGCCATTCAGATAGTAGAAGTGATCGTTGTAGTTTGCATAGTCGTGCTGGAATTCAACAGCTGGGCGAACGTTGATCTGCCACTTGTCGTTAAGATTGAAGTTGAAATCCAAAGCAAAGTTTGTTGTTGAGAAGTTAGCCTTTTCAACACCAAAGAGATGACCTGCACCAATACCTGCTTCAGCAACTACTTCGAAGAAACGAGGAGCACCATTGTAACCACAGAAGAGGTTAGAAAGGTTTACCAATGCGTTAGCACCAAAGTGTGTGAAGTCAACAACAGTCTTCTGACCAGGACCATAGTTTGTAGTTGTCCAAGAGTCGCGGTTGTTATTGTTGTTGATGAAAGCTTCACCATACAAACTAACACCCATAACTGTGTTGAAATACTTGTTTACAGAAAGGCGAACAACTGGACGTGCGTCACCAAGAATGTCCTGACCCATCAATGGCTCATAAACACCACCCTGAAGAGATACGTACATGTTGTCAGTTACCTTGCTTGCCTTGTAACCATCAATTGCACTTGCACTAAGTGCAGATACTGCCATAGCAGCGATTAAAAATAACTTTTTCATTTCTAATTTTGTTTTATAAAACTATAAATTAAACTAAATATATATGCGCTATTGCTCAATTACGGTGCAAAGTAAAGATTTTTTTTTGAAATAACCAAATATTTTGCCTAAAAAAACGTTGTTGAGGGCTTTTTAGGTCGTTTTTCATGCGTTTTTTGGTAAAACCTCGGTGAAATCAGTGTTTTTTCTTACTTGCAAGAAGTGTATTTTGCATCAACGAGCAGATTGTCATCGGCCCTACTCCACCTGGAACAGGAGTGATAAACGAGCACTTGGGTGCAACCTCGTCAAACTTGACATCGCCGTTGAGTCGATAGCCACTTTTCTTGGTCGAATCAGGCACTCGCGTCGTGCCAACATCGATTACGACCGCACCGTCTTTTACCATGTCGGCTGTGACGAAGTTCGGTTGACCAACGGCAGCTATTATTATGTCTGCCCCCCGACATTCTTCTTTTATTGCCTTGCTGTGTGAATGGCAGACTGTGACCGTTGCGTCGCCGTATTGCTTTTGCATCATCAACTGCGCCATCGGTTTGCCCACTATATTGCTCCGGCCTAACACTACGCACTTTTTCCCGCTTGTCTCAATGTTGTATCTTCGCAACAATGTAAGGATGCCGAGCGGTGTGGCTGAGATAAAGCCAGGCAGTCCAATTGCCAGACGTCCGACGTTCTCCGGATGGAAACCGTCCACGTCCTTGCGTCGGTCGATGGTTTCTATCACTCTCTGCTCGTCTATATGTTTCGGTAACGGAAGCTGTACTATGAAGCCATCCACGTCATCGTCGGCATTGAGTTCTCTTACCTTATTTAATAAGGTGTCCTCATCTACGCTGTCTTCGAAGCGCACAAGTGTGGATTTGAATCCGCACGTCTCGCAGGCTATGACCTTGTTTTTGACGTAAGTCTCGCTTCCGCCATCATGGCCTACAAGTATTGCAGCCAGATGCGGGCGCTTACCGCCGGAAGCGACAATCCGTTCTACTTCCTGCGATATTTCCTGTTTTATTTCGGCAGCTACTGCCTTTCCGTCAATAATAGTCATTGTCTGTTACGTTTATGCCTCAAGAGTAACTGGGGGAAAGCTGTGTAATTGTTATCCCCTATCGTCTATTCATCTGCGCCATCGCAGCGTTCATGAGCATCTTTCCTCGTGAGCCTGTCATCATGTGCATCATCTTCCTCATCTGGTCGAATTGCTTAATCAGACGGTTCACATCGTCGATTGAACGACCCGAACCTGCTGCAATCCTTCTGCGTCGGCTTGTGTTGAGCAGTTCTGGTTTGGTGCGCTCCGCTGGTGTCATACTGTCAATGATTGCCACGATGCCATCAAATGCCTTGTTGTCGATGTCAATATCTTTAATAGCCTTGCCTACGCCTGGAATCATGCCTGCAAGGTCTTTGATATTGCCCATCTTCTTTATTTGTTCTATCTGCTTCTTGAAGTCATTGAAGTCGAACTTGTTCTTTTCAATCTTCTTTTGCAGTCGCTTGGCTTCCTCCTCGTCGAATTGTTCCTGCGCACGCTCAACGAATGAAACAACGTCGCCCATGCCGAGGATTCGGTCAGCCATACGGTCTGGGTGGAACACGTCGATGGCTTCCATCTTCTCACCGGTACCGATAAACATGATTGGCTTATCTACTACCGTACGGATTGAAATGGCTGCACCACCGCGAGTATCGCCGTCGAGTTTGGTGAGTATCACACCGTCTATCTCAAGTCGGTCATTGAACTCTTTTGCTGTGTTCACCGCATCCTGACCGGTCATCGCATCCACTACGAGGAGTGTATCGTCAGGCGAGATGGCTGCCTTCAGGTTCTGAATCTGCTGCATCAGTTCCTCGTCGATTGACTGACGTCCGGCGGTATCGACAATGACCGTATCGCATGCCTTTGCCTTTGCTTCCTGAATGGCATTCTGTGCCACTTCGATTGGGTCGGTGGCGCCTAATTCGATATGGATAGGTATGTCTATCTGCTCTGCGAGGACGCGCAACTGCTCCATTGCGGCTGGACGGAATGTGTCACACGCTGCAAGCAATGGTTTGCGATGCATCTTATTCTTGAGCATCAGAGCCAGTTTGCCGCTGAAGGTAGTCTTACCTGCACCGTTGAGACCAGCCATGAGTATAACTGCCGGACGGTTTTCAAACGACAGTTCACGTGCGTTTCCGCCCATGAGTTCAGCCAACTCGTCGTGCACGAGTTTAATCATCAACTGCCCTGGCTTGATGGCTGTGAGCACGTTCATGCCCATAGCTTTCTGCTTCACGGTGTCGGTGAAAGTCTTAGCTACCTTATAGTTAACATCGGCATCGAGCAGTGCTCGACGCACGTCCTTTAGTGTCTCGGCTACGTTTATTTCGGTGATTTTACCTTCACCTTTGAGTATCTTAAACGAGCGTTCAAGTCTGTCAGATAAGTTTTCAAACATATATGTGTCAATTTTGCGACTGCAAAGTTACGAATAAGTGAGCGATTTACCAAATTTATTTTGAGTAAATCCGAGCGAGAGTAACTTCGGCGACCGCCAAAGTACGAATAAGTGAGCGATTTACCAAATTTATTTGAATAAATCCTAACGAGAGCCACGTCGGCGGTGTCTGGGAGTAGAGCCAAAACAAAGAAAAGTGAGAAAAATTCCTCACAGCAAGCCACAACAGCGCCCTTCGGCATAGTTATCGCCTATTTCAGCCCTTCACACCTT
>JAUNQM010000020.1 GCA_030536165.1 Prevotellaceae bacterium
GTTGATGCATTTGTTGTAGTGGTTGAAGACCAATGGAATCTCAACACCGGCTGGGCATGGCATGCAGTATCGGCATGAGGTGCATGGCACTTGATGGTATTTGAGCATTTCGAAGGTAAGTTCTTCGAGCATTGCCAATTCCTGTTCGTCGAGTGGTTTGAGTGGACTGAACGACTTGAGATTGTCTTCAAGATGTTCCATGTATGTCATTCCACTTAAAGCTGTCAGCACGTTTGGCCATGTGCCGCAGAAACGGAAAGCCCACGAAGCAACGCTCTTTTCCGGTTCATGATTCTTGAGCACCTGAGCTACATCGCCAGGCACCTTCGACAGTCGCCCGCCGAGCAATGGTTCCATGATAACAACGGAAATGTTGCGCTTTGTAAGTTCATTATAAAGGTATTCTGCATTGACGTTGCGCTTGTTTTGGCTCTTGGCGTTTTTCCAGTCGAGGTAGTTCATCTGAATCTGCACGAAATCCCAATGATATTTCTCGTGGAGGGTCATCACTTCGTCGAACACTTCTTTTGAGCCGTGGAATGAGAAGCCGAGATTGCGAATGCGACCAGCACGGCGCTCCTCCATTAGGAAGTCGAGCATGCCGTTGTCAACGAATCGCTTGTTGAACTCATCCATACTGCCGCCTACGGAGTGGAGCAGATAGTAATCTATGTAATCCACTTGAAGATACTCCATAGAGTTGTGGTACATCTTCTTTGAACCTTCAGTGGAATGATCGCCAAAGTTTGAGAGCTTCGTGGCAACAAAGTACTTGCTGCGTGGATGGCGCGAGAGTGCAGTGCCTGTGGCTGATTCACTCTTGCCGTTGCCATAGACAGGTGCAGTATCGAAATAGTTCACGCCATGCTCAATGGCGAAGTCAACGAGTCGATTAGTCTGCTCTTGGTCAATGCCTCCGTGGCGACGGTTACTGTCTTCGCTCTGCTTGTTAGGCAGGCGCATCATACCGTAACCGAGGAGTGAGACCTTGTCGCCAGTTGAAGTATTCTTGCGGTAAGTCATCTCTCCTAACTTGAGCGGGTCATCGTTGGCGAACAAATACTTTGGCCGTCCTATAGTAGTTGCTGCTACACCTACGGCAGCAGTTCCAATGCCCATGCGTTTTAGAAATTCTCTTCTATCCATATAGTTTTACGGTTTTTGGTTGTAGGTTTTTGTTTCGATATTTCGATGTTTCGATAATTCAAAAAAATAGTAAATGACTATACCTCCTTGTGAACTTCGTGCCCTTCAATAATAATAGCCTTGATAGGTGATGCGTTACAGTTAAACTCGCATGCACCACAGCCGATACAGAACTCTTCATCTATGCTCGGAACCATCTTGCCGTTTTTCTCGACGAGTGTAATGGCACCTGCAGGGCAGACTTCCTCGCACTTTCCGCACCTGCCAGTCGAAGCATTGTTGATGCAATACTCAGGATATGCAACTGCATGGCCAATCTGTGTCGCATTCTTCTCTTCGAGCGTGATAGGCTTAATTGCGCCGGTTGGACATACTTGCGAGCACTTGTTGCAGTCGATGTCGCAATAGCCGTCTTCGTAACTCATCTCAACTTGCATGAATGAAGTTAGTTCGGTCGATGGCTTCAACACGTGCTGTGGACAATGGTTTACACACAACTGGCAGGCGGTACAATGCTGGCTGAAGTTGGTCAGCGATTGTGCTCCTGCTGGCTTCAATGGAGTGCGCCGTTTAGGTGTGCTTTTGCCTTCAACAGCAGCAACGGCTTCAGAAACATTCTGCGCCTTAGCAACGAGTACAGACGAAGCAAGCAATCCGACTGTTCCCACGAAATTACGACGAGAGGTATCTGTAGGCTCGGCAGGTTTCATCCCACGCAAAGTATAAGATATCGCGCCTTGCTTGCAGTTGCCGATGCAATCGAAGCATGCCACGCAGCGTTCCATGTCAACCTTATGCTCGTCAGGGTTGATGCATGAACATTTACACTTTGATGCGCAGACCTTACAACCATTGCATTTTGTAGCATTAATGTTGATGCGGAACAGGGAATACTTTGACAGCAGACCAAGAATCGTGCCGACAGGGCAGATGTTGTTGCAGTATGACCGTCCGAAGAAAATTCCAAATACACATATTATAATAAAGGTGATAATGGTAACAATATTAAATGCAAGTCCGGTTGAAGTTCCCACGGCAGTCCATCGGCCAAAGATGCTATATGGGTCGATGAATGCGATGAGCGATGCCAATCCTAATGCAAAGAATGCGAGGAAGGCAATGAGGAATGCATACCGTACCACTGGATATCCTTTTGTGTAGTGGAACTTTTTCTTTTTCTTGAACAATCTCAGTAAATCCTGGAATATGCCTAATGGGCATACCATGCTGCAATAGATCCTGCCGAATACGAGCGTTGCAAAAAAGAGGATTGCGATAACGATGAAGTTCAGCGACATCAATGCCGGTACGAACTGAATCTTCGCCATCCATCTCGTCCATCCTTCGAAAGAATCGAATGCGTTGATGAACAGCAATAGCAATCCAATAAAGAAAATTGCAGCAATAATCTTTCTTAAATTTCTCAACATAGTTTTAGTAGTTTGGTTTATTAGTCGTTTGGGTATTCTGTTTTACCTCATGTTAGAATGACAAGATGAATGTGAATTCTCTGTTCTGGTAAGGCACGTGGTATTTCATCAGTGCTCTTGCGTTGCGGCTCCATGAGTTGATACCGCCTACGCCAGTCTGCTCCATGTCGATAAAGAGATTAGTGTATTGCGACTTCTCCAATGACTCTGGGTGACGCTGATTCTTGTCCTTGAACTCATCAAGTTCCTCTATGTCGTAGTGCAGAGCTGAAGCACAGAACGGATTCTTTGCAGTCACAGTCATGTCGCCTTGCTTCCACCAGCGTATGTCGCACTTCGTTCCGCTTTCCATCGGACGAACGTAAGCATAGAATTGCTCGTCGGCTGTCTGCTTGTATATGCCGACGTTCTGCGAACTCTTGCGGTCTGCATAGTTCTCAATAGGTCCGCGTCCATAGTATTCGCTCTTGTCCATGTTGTAAGGCAACTGCATGATGACACCATAGCGGAACATTTCAGGTATGTGAGTCTTGTCGCTCTCGCAGTCCATCTTCATCGTCACCTGAAGCGCACCGCCGTCGAGGATTTCGTATCTCATTGTCAGGTCGGCCTTAACTCCTGGCATATTATATACTGCCGTAGTCACGTTGTTCTCCTGAGCGAATGACTTCAGATTCATCACAGGCTGCTTCCAGTCGAGGTAGTCCCAGTAAAGGTTTGCTCCAAGGTCGTTGTCGGTAGTAGCACGCCAGAAGTTTGGCTTCAATGTACCGCCTTCGCCGAGGATATTCTTTCCATCAACGTTGATTGCAGAGAGGAATCCTGTCTCTTTCACGAAGTCAAGTTTAATCTCCTTGTTGCTCTTTGTCCAAGTGATTACTTCTGTAGCAGGCTTTTCTTGAAGACAAATCTGCTGGTGTGCAATCTCTGTTCCTGCCTCAAGCAGTGGCTCTGCTGTTTTCAAGCGGTAGCTTAGGTTAAGGAATACCTCAGCATCCTTTGGCATACCTTCAATCTTTGGCATATCTATGGCTTTGATTGCCTGAGGCGCAACGTTGACGTCGGCAAACTTGCCATTGCCAAATACTTTTCCGTCAGCTGTGACATTCCATACAAGTTCTACATTAGAGAGGTCCTTGAAGAAGTATTCGTTGTAGATTTCCAACTTTCCGTTGTTGAGCTTATTCCAGATGTTCTGGTACTGATACCCAATCTCGTAAGCCTGCGGAGTAAGTTTACGTTCAGCGCTGACGAAACCATTGCAGTTGAAGTTGTTGTCTGTTGCATCTGTCTCGTTGAAGTCACCACCGTAGGCAAGTGTCTTGATTGTCTTGCCATTGCGGATGAGTGTTGCATGGAGTGCTTGGTCAACAAAGTCCCAGATGAATCCACCTTGATATTTAGGATATTCGCGCACTAAATCCCAGTACTCTTTGAATCCGCCGCCTGAGTTACCCATAGCATGAGAATATTCACACTGAATGAGCGGCTTTGTGGTTGCTGGATTTGAAGCATACTTCTTGCATCCCTCGTGGTCGTAGTACATAGGACAGAAGATGTCTGTGTTATCGCCTGTGCCAGCCTGCTCAAACTGTACTGGGCGCATACTGTCCTGTTCCTTTATCCACTTATACGCAGCCGTGAAGTTATCACCGTTTACAGTTTCATTACCCAAACTCCAGATGATTACCGATGGGTGGTTATAGTTTACTGCAACATTGTGCTGGTTGCGTTCGAGTATCTGCTTTGCAAACATAGGTTTCTTTGCTGCAGCATCGTTGCCATAACCGAATGCGTGGCTTTCCTGATTAGCTTCAGCCACGAGGTATAGACCGTATTCGTCGCAGAGGTCATACCATACTGGGTCGTCCATGTAATGTGATGTGCGCACGGCATTTATGTTGAGGCTTTTCATTATCTTTATGTCCTCAATCATTCTTTCGCGTGAAATCACATATCCACCATCAGGGTCCATCTCGTGGCGGTCAGTACCCTTTATAAGGATAGGCTTGCCATTCACCAATAGCTGCGCGTTCTTAATCTCGACGCTGCGGAAACCAACCCTTTGCTTTACCACATCCATAGCCTTCTTGCCGTTGTAGAGTGTCGCTGTCAGAGTATAGAGGTTTGGAGTCTCTGCTGTCCATAACATAGGATTCTCAACATTCAGACCTGTAGCAGTAACTGTGGCTGGACATGCCTGTCCGTTAGGTGCTGTGAGCGTATATTTCACTTGACCTTTGCCCGTGAACTTCACCGATGCATTGAGGTTTCCAAACATATCGGTTGATATGCGCAAGTCGTCGATGTGCCATTTCTTGTCGCGCGCAAATAAATATGAGTCGCGTGCCACACCAGTCAGACGCCAGAAGTCCTGGTCCTCGCAGTACGAGCCATCGCACCAGCGGCGTATCTTGAACGAAATCTTGTTCTTGCCCGTCTTTACTAAAGCCGTGATGTCGAACTCTGCTGCCAGTTTGCTATCCTCCGCATAACCAGCAAACTTGTCGTTTACATACATCGCAATGCACGAAGTTGCGCTTCCTATGTGCACCACAATCTGTTTTCCTTTCCAATCGGCAGGAATATCAATCTCCTTCTGATAGATACCAAAGTAGTTGTCCTTCTTAGGCACGAAAGGCGGATTGTTCTTATAGTGGTCGCGCCATGCAAAGCCAATGTTCACATAGATTGGGTCATAGCAACCATTCAGTTCCCACATGCCTGGTACGGGCATCTTGTTCACCTTATACTTAGTTGATGGCAGTCCAGTCTCTCCATCGTAGAGCTTAAAGTCCCAGATGCCATCCAAAGACTGACGTTGTTCCATCTCACTCTTGAATGTAGTGTGTACTGGAAAACGATTGATTTCATTCACTTCCATGTCTTGCCAAGCGTTGCCTTCCTGTGCCGAAGCACCTAATGCAAAAGCAAGAGCTACAATTGATAAAATAGGTTTCATAGTCATTGTTATAGTCATTTAGTTTATATGTTGCAAAGATAGTGTAAAACAAAGACAATACAAAATAAAAGACGAAGTTTTTTATTTTTATTGTTAAGGTGCAGCCTATCTTCAACGAAGTCAAAGATACAAATATGTAAGCGATTTCCAAATTTATTTGATAAAATTCGAATGATAGTGTTTCTCGGTGAACTTTTTAAGTTAATTTGCCGAAGCCGTTCGGTTGCGTATTTTTAGTTGTCCGTTTAAGTCAGCAAAAAGTTGTATCAACTTTCGGTCGAAAGTTGATACAACTTTGCACTGAAAGTTGGTACAACTTTTTCCCGAGTTGAAAGCACAACTTTAACGCAAATTATAGACGATTTGTAACGTTATTTGTGCCAGGTGATTACAATAGATGCGTCGCAAGATGAATCGAAATGTATAATTAGACGATTCAATGAGTAAAGCACAGGACGCACATGCTTTTTATAATTAAGAATAATGATTTACTGTTCGTCGGATGATGATGTGTCATCGGTCGGTCGCTTCCAATGGCGACGCTTTTTCAGCCACGCGGATTTGCGACTCTCGTAGTCTTCACGATGCTTCTCTAACCAGTTGTCTGCCATTGTATTGTAGTTAACGGTTACGGTTGTGCTATGAGTCCATCCATCGGACTACGAAGGATGATTCCGATGCGATAGCCTTTGCGTTGGGCGGCTTCTTCGAGTTCTGCGTGGAAATAATATGCTATACTGCCCACAGCATTTATTGGCAAATGGCGTGAGTTGTATGGCTCGATGTTCTTCTCGATAAAGTCGGTGAAGTTGCTCACTACCAGTTCGTGAAGCTCTGGCACGTCGATGTGCTTCGAGATAAACGTGGTAAGCGAGGCGAGAAAACGGTTTGCAAGCGGCTGGCGATACACTCTTTCAATGATGTCGCTCATGCCGAGTTGCGTCTCGCGTTTGAACGCATCTGCCAATGTCTCAGGCAGACGATGCTTGTATAATGCGTTGAGAAAACTCTTTCCTAATGCCGCTCCGCTGCCTTCATCGCCGAGGATGTAGCCGAGGGCTGGCGTGTTGGCTGTGATTTGTTTGCCATCGTAGAGGCAAGAGTTTGCGCCAGTGCCAAGTATGCATGCGATGCCAGGGGCGTTGCCTAAGAGTGCATGCGCAGCACCAAGCAGATCGCTGTAGATATTGACTGTGGCTTTTGGGTAAATGCCTTCGAGTATGCAACGTAGCATTGGAATCTTCTCTGCGGTGCATCCACTGCCATAGAAGCGGATAGTGTCAAACGTGCAGCCGGTGATTTGCGGGCACAGTTCTTCGATGATTATGTGCCGAATCTCATCCTCTGTCTGATGTATTGGCGTGATGCCTTGAGTGGCGACGCGCAATGTGGCTTCGCCATTATCTGCAACGCACCAGTCGGTTTTGGTGCTACCACTGTCGGCAATGAGTGTTGGCATTTGTTGAATATAATTTCGATACTTCGATGCCTCGATGTTTCGATACTGTACGACTATTCAATGATTCCTATCTCAGTCCATTGCTGGATGAGTGATTCGCAGTCGCTCTTTGCTGTGGCTTCATCAACTTCGTATTCATCGGTAAGCAGCTTAACCATATCGTCGATGGTGAACTCTTTGCCCATGATGTTTTCACACAGGTAGGCACTTGTCTCGTTGAGACGGATTATCTTGTTGAAGTCGATGTTCTTCATACCATCTGAAATGATGAATCTTTCGTTGATGATTGATCTGAGGTTGAATCCTTCTTTAATCTTCATGGTTTGTAAATTTTATATTTTATGAGTCTTCTGTATATTCCTAAAAGATAGCGACGGATAGGGTAGAGGCGGGTCCAGATGTAGGAATACCTTTTCCATTTCTTGCCGTCGGTTGAGTCGAGTGTGGTTCTACCTTTGCGGTAGAAACCGAGAGCCACACCGTGTATGTCGCTCATGCGACAGTATTCATTGCTCAGGTTGCCGTCTCCGAGTAGCGTTGCCTTGTCGCCGTCGATGGCTATAAGGCGGTGAAGCACGTACCTCTTTGGCGCAATTTCTGCGAGTACTGCGTCGCCCACTTTAGGCGCTTCGGCTTTGGCAAGCAGCACGCTGTCGCGGTTGCTTTCAAGAAACGGACGCATGCTGAATCCTTTGACGCGGAAAGTTGTAGTGTGCCCCTCGTTGAGTAGTCGGATTATCTCGGGTATGATAATCTCGTTGGCAATCTCTATGCTCTGGATATCGCTTTGTGGCATATTATAGCAGCTTCGTCGTCAGGTAGGCAATGAAGCGTGAAAATAGGTGTGGTTTCTATGATTGATGATACTGTGTCGCAGATGCCGTTGTAGATGTCTTTGTCCCATTTCATCGATGAGCATGATGGCAGGAATGAGGCAAATGCTTCCACGACGTCGAGACGCTCGATGCTGTTCTGCTTTGCACGGTCGATGCGTGTAACGGCTCCGAGTTTTGCTGAAATCTGTCGGTAGCAAGGAGTCTTGCCGCTCCACGGACTTCCATATATATAAGGTGTGCCGTCCTTGACGCGAACAACAGGATTGTCGTCGTTCATGAGTTCAGAGTCAGGAATGTTCTTGAGCCAAAGCTGTGAGTGGGTGCTTTTGCCAGTTCCGCTCTTTGCTATGAATGGGTAGCCGTAGCCGTTGTTGAGGATTGTTGAAGCGTGGATGAGCAGTGTCTGCTTGATGCTACCGGCAAAAGCGAAGACAAACATGACAGCATCGTTAAGTCCAAACCTACGCATGCGGTCGTTGCCTTGTAGGGCACAAGAGCAGTTGCGGAAAGGTTTGTCGGTCTTGAGTAGGCAGCAACTGTTGCCGGCTGTGTCGGACACGATGTATTGATAGCCGCCATTAGATAGACGATAGACTTTTGCGCGTCCGTCGCCGAGTTCGAAGTCGCCAATCATCTCGTTGTCTTTGTCGGGCTGAATGGTGTCATCTACTGTCAGCGTGAAGAGCAAGTCTTCGTCTGGCTTTTCAACAATAAATGGGATGAATGAAGGCAGGAAGTCGAAAGAGTTTCTTCCTCCTTCGGTTATATTGATTTGAAAATAGTGGTCTGCTACTTTGTAGTACATGCGGTTGCGCGAAATAGTAAATCGTAAATGGTAAATTGTAAATGTTATGGTCTTCCTGGAGGAGGTGTACCAGGTTTCATTCCTTTAGGAGGAGCAGGGGCTTTGTTTTGCTTTGCAGCTTTTTTCTCCTCTTTAGCTTTCTTCTTTTCCTCCTTTGTCAGCTTTGGTGCTGATTCCGATTGGTCAACGGCTTCGCTCATATCGACAGGAGTAAAGGCGAAGTCAGATGTTTCGATGTTTTTGATTAGGAGATTGTTTTTCTTGTATTTCTCCAGCATCTTGTTGTACTTCTTCTCAATGTTTTTCTTCTTGACGTCGTAGATAAAGACGCAAGTGCGGTGTTTCTGCTGATAAGTGCTTTCGACGTAATTCTTGAGCTGATAGGAGTAGTTTTCACGTCCGAGTATGAAGCCTGTTTTCTTGTTCATGAACAGACTATCTACGTTTTGTATCGGTGTGAAATATACTACAGAGTCTTTGAATGAAGCTGAGACTCCGAAAGCGTAAGCAGAAGTAATTGTGGTCTTTTCAGCCATTGCCTGGCATGAAATGATCAGCGATATGATGAAGAGTAGCTTTTTCATTTAAGTTTGCGGTTTTGCAGTTGGTGGATATTCTAGATATCCTAGAAATCCTAGATGTTCTAGTTTTTTGTAATCAATAAAACTCTTACTTGCCTAAGAATGACTTTAGGAGATTCTTGTTTGATCCTTTCTTCAGTTTTCTTATGGCTTTATCTTTTATTTGCCTTACTCTCTCGCGTGTAAGCCCAAGTCGGTTTCCTATTTCTTCGTAAGTAAGGTCTTGCTCATCTTCAAGCCCGTAGAAGTAGCTGAGCACTTTCTGCTCGCGTGGATTCAATGTGCTGAGCACGCGATCTACTTCTTCTTTCAGCGATTCGGATACAAGATTGTTGTCGGCCATCGGTGAGTCCTCGTTGATGAGGATGTCGATGAGTGAGTTGTCTGTGCCATCGTTGAACGGCGCGTCAATGCTTGTGTGCCGCCCTGTGATGCGTAGTGCTTCAGTCACTTTTTCTTCAGCCATGTTGGCTTCCTCAGCAAGTTCTTCCACCGAAGGCTTTCGCTCGTTGAGTTGTTCGAACTTGTTGATTTCCCTATTCAGTTTATTTGCAGAGCCTACTTGGTTCATAGGCAGACGTATCATGCGGCTTTGCTCTGCAATGGCCTGTGTAATGCTCTGGCGTATCCACCATACAGCATAGGATATGAACTTAAAGCCTCGTGTCTCGTCGAATTTCTGCGCGGCACGAATCAATCCAAGATTACCCTCGTTGATGATGTCCTCGAGGCTAAGTCCTTGGTTCTGGTATTGTTTTGCAACGGAAACCACAAAGCGGAGATTGGACTTTACAAGCTTATCCAATGCCTGTTCATCGCCTTGACGTATTTTCTGGGCGAGTTCCACTTCCTCTTCAGGCGATAGCAGTTCTTCGTGTCCGATTTCGAGCAAGAACCTTTCGAGCGACCGGCTTTCGCGCTTTGTTATTGAATTTGAAATCTTAAGTTGTCGCATAATCTGATTAATACATAACGCTTTGCAAAGATAGTAAATTTTTCCCGAACCGCCAAATTTTTCTCTCGTTTATTTATTTCGCACCTTTTGAGGTCGGTAATAAGGAGGCCCCTCCCTAGCCCTCCCCCGTAGGGAGGGAACTGAAACCTACCCATAACCATAGAAGGCTATTGGTTTTAGGTTAAACCGACAACCCATAACCGACAACCATTTGTGTTATTCCGCGAAGCGTTTATTCTCTACACTTGCATAACTGCGGGGACGCAAGAGGATAAAGTCATTCCCCAACTTTTTTTTTGAATATATACGACGACTGATGAAAATAGTGCGAATAAGTGAGTGAATAGTATATGGCGACTTGCCTCGCAGTATGTGTGGAGTGACGTTTAGTTTGGTGCGAAGCGGTAGCAGAAATATGCGATAGGGAGGAATATGAGATTTGGCATCCATGCTGCCAACAGCGGTGACGTGCCGGCATTGATGGCGAAGGTGGATGATATGGTCTGCAACATGATGTAAGTGAAACTCAGAGCAAGTCCGATTCCGAGCGAGAGGCCCATGCCGCCTTTGCGTTTCCTCGACGACAATGATGCACCGATGATGGTGAGTATGAATGCAGCAAATGAGCTTGCTATGCGCTTATAGTATTCCACTTGATACTGTACGACGTTGGTTGATCCACGCTCTTGCTGACGGCTGATGTAGCGCAGTAGTTCGGGCGAGGTAAACGTCTCCTGCTGTCCCTTAGAGAAGACGAGGTCCATCGGCTCCATGATGATTGTGGTGTCGATAACCGCACCAGTCTGGATTTCCTCCTTCATGCCTTTGAGCGTTCGTATGCGATAGTTGCGTGCGCTCCAGTGGTAGCGTGAGTCGGAGATGGTGTCGTATTGCATTGATGATGCCGTGAAGTGGCTTACGAGTTTCTTGTTTTCAAACTTGTCGAGTGAGCAGTTGTAGGCACACTTTGTGTTATTGTCGTAGTGCTCGATGTAGGCAATGACGCCTGGGGCTACCTGCATCTGCACGTTGTTTGCTGATGTGTTCTTGTCTTTGTTTCGGTATCTGACCTCGAATGCAAGCTTTATGACGTTGCCTTTTGGTATGACGTATGCACCGAGGTAGAAGTTGAGTGCCGATATGAGTGCTGCCGAAATGAGGTATGGTCTTAGCAGACGGTTGAAGCTTACTCCGCTCGATATGATTGCGATGATTTCAGAGCCGCCTGCAAGTTTCGATGTGAAGAATATGACGGCGATGAAGACGAACAGCGGCGAGAAGAGGCAAGCGTAATAAGGAATGAAGTTGAGATAATAGTCGCAGATGATGGCACGCAGCGGTGCATGGTACATGCTGAACTTTGCCAGATTCTCGTTGATGTCGAAGACTATTGAAATAGCCAATATCAGGAGAATGGAAAATACGTATGTGCCGATGAACTTGAATATTATATATGTGTCAAGTCTCTGCAGTCCTAAATATCTTCTTATGTTGTACATCTTGCGGTTTTGTGGTTAATGCCTACGGTTGTTGGACATCTATAATTATTTACAACCTTCTGCCTAACTGGTCGATGATTGAACGTTTCCATGAGGTGAAGTCGCCTTGTTCTATGTGTTCACGAGCCTGGGTGACGAGCCTGAGATAGAATGAGAGATTGTGAATGCTGGCTATCTGCATGGCAAGCAGTTCCTGCGCTTTGAATAGGTGGTGGAGGTATGCCTTTGTATATACAAGGTCGGTCTCGCAGCCATCGGGGTCGATAGGCGAGAAGTCGTTCTCCCACTTCTTGTTGCGCATGTTCATTGTGCCGTTCATCGTAAACAGCAAAGCGTTTCGTCCGTTGCGTGTTGGCATGACGCAGTCGAACATATCCACGCCTCGTTCGATGCCTTCAAGTATGTTTTGCGGTGTGCCGACTCCCATCAGATAGCGAGGCTTGTCCTTTGGAAGTATGCTGTTTACCACTTCAATCATCTCATACATCACTTCCGTCGGCTCGCCTACAGCCAATCCACCGATTGCATTTCCGTCGGCACCTTTGTCTGCCACAAACTTTGCTGCCTCGGAACGAAGGTCGCGGTATTTGCAACCCTGTACGATAGGGAATAGCGACTGATGATGTCCGTAAAGAGGTTCGGTCTCTTCGAGTCGTTTGATGCAGCGGTCGAGCCAGCGTTGTGTCATGAGTAGGCTCTTCTTGGCGTAGTCGTATTCGCTTTCGCCTGGAGGACACTCGTCGAATGCCATAATGATGTCGGCACCTATTGTACGCTCGGTGTCCATCACGTTTTCAGGCGTGAACATATGGCGAGAGCCGTCGATGTGCGACTGGAACTGGCAACCCTCTTCAGTCAGTTTGCGTATGCCAGTGAGTGAGAACACCTGAAAGCCTCCGCTGTCGGTGAGTATCGGACGTTCCCAGCCAATGAACTTATGCAGTCCACCTGCTTGGCGGAGCGTGTCGAGTCCTGGACGCAGATAAAGGTGGTAAGTGTTGCCGAGAATAATCTGCGCATTGACTTGCTGCCTGAGTTCGCTGAAATGCACGGCCTTGACACTGCCGCAAGTGCCGACAGGCATAAATATCGGAGTGCGTATTTCGCCGTGGTCGGTGGTGATGATGCCTGTGCGTGCATCACTCATTGGGTCGGTATGTTGCAGAGTGAACTTCATTTGCTATTATATTTATATGTATAGCCAATAACCATTATGCCTCTGGCTTTGGCTTCTCGAATGTGAACTCGATAGGATTCTTGACTTTCTCGTCGAGCAGGGCAAAGCCTAACACGTCGGTGATGTCCTCAACGTAGTGGAAGCTTACGCCTTCGAGATACTTGTCAGGTATCTCGGCTATGTCGCGCTCGTTGTCCTTACACATTATTATATCTGTGATGCCGGCACGTTTGGCTGCAAGAATCTTCTCCTTGATTCCGCCTACAGGCAGCACCTTTCCGCGGAGTGTTATCTCGCCAGTCATTGCAGTGTTCTTGCGCACCTTGCATTGTTTCAGTGCCGAAACAATCGATGTCGCCATCGTTATACCAGCCGAAGGACCGTCCTTTGGCGTTGCACCTTCTGGCACGTGGACATGGATGTTGTAGTTGCTGAATATGCGGTAGTCGATGTTAAACTGTTCAGCGTGTGCCTTGATGTATTCCAGAGCAAGCACAGCCGACTCTTTCATCACGTCGCCGAGGTTTCCTGTCAGCGTGAGTTGTGGGTTACGGCTCTTGCTGACGCTCGTCTCAATAAACAGAATCTCACCGCCTACGCTTGTCCATGCAAGTCCTGTGACAACTCCGGCATAGTCGTTGCCTTGATAGATGTCGTGAGGATAAGGACGTCCGTCGATGAAGTCCGCGAGGTTGTCCTTTGAGATTGTGCTGCATTCAAGTGCGCCATCGGTTGCAATCTTGTATGCAGCCTTGCGCAGACACATGTTAATCTTCTTTTCGAGCTGACGCACTCCACTTTCGCGTGTGTATGAGTCGATAATCTCGGTTATTGCGGACTTTGCAAACTTTATCTTGGTTGTCTCTTTGCTGTTCAGTCCAGTGTCTTTGAGTTCCTTAGGGATGAGGTGCTTCTTTGCAATCTCAATCTTTTCTTCAGGTATGTATCCACTCACTTCGATGAGTTCCATACGGTCAAGCAATGCGGCAGGTATCGTGTTTACGTTGTTTGCAGTGGCAATGAACATGACTTTCGAGAGGTCATAGTCAATGTCGAGGTAGTTGTCGTGGAACGCATTGTTCTGCTCTGGGTCGAGCACCTCAAGCAAAGCCGAAGACGGGTCGCCGTTGACGGAATTCATTGTTGTCACCTTGTCGATTTCATCAAGTATGAAGACAGGGTTTGAACTGCCTACCTTTTGTATGCTCTTGATTATTCTACCTGGCATCGCACCTATATAAGTCTTTCTGTGGCCACGTATTTCCGATTCGTCGTGAAGTCCACCGAGTGAAATGCGCACGTATTTGCGATTCATTGCCTTCGCTATGCTTTTGCCTAAAGACGTCTTGCCGACTCCTGGAGGGCCATAAAGACAGATGATTGGCGACTTCAAATCGCCGCGTAGCTTCAATACGGCAAGATGCTCAAGTATGCGTGTCTTCACCTTTTCCATGCCGTAATGGTCGTGGTTGAGTATTTTCTTCGCCCTTGTCAGGTCGAGGTTGTCGGTCGTGTATTCATCCCACGGGAGTGCTACGAGTGTCTGCAAATACGAGAACTGAATGTTATAATCAGGACTTTGCGGATGCAACTGGCGCAACTTTTCTATTTCTCTGTCAAATGCAGCCTGCACGTCCTTGCTCCATTTCTTCTTTGCAGCTTTGTCGAGTATCTCTGTCTCTTCAGGTGAACTGTGCCCATTGCCGAGCTCTTCCTGAATGTTTTTCAGTTGTTGCTGAAGGAAATAGTCGCGTTGCTGCTGGTCAATGTCTTCGCGTGTTTTTGAACGAATGTCGGCACGTATCTTTGCCAGTTGCATCTGCCTGTCGAGTATCTTCAGCAGCAGAAGCACACGGTCTTTGAGCGACTAACACTCAAGGAGTTCAATCTTTTCCTTTATAGAGAACGGCAGGTTGTTGCACACGAAGTTGAGCATCAGTATATCGTTTGATATATTGCGCAGTGCAAAGTTTGCTTCCTCTGGTATATCCTCGCTTGTTGCTATGTATTTCAGCGCAAGGTTGCGGCAGTCTTTTAGTGCGGCAGAGAACTCCTTGTCTCGTTCTGAAGGTAAGTCCTCTGACATCACGGTTGCGAATCCTTTAAGGTAAGGACGCAGACTTGTTATCTCTTCTAATGTGCAGCGTGAGAGCGACTGAACGATGACTGTTGTCATATCGTTAGGCATCACGAGCACTTTCACCACTTTGGCAAACACACCAATGCCGTACAGGTCGTCGGCAGTAGGGTCTTCTGTCTCAGGCGACTTCTGGCTGAATACACCTATTATCAAGTCCTTCTTGAAGGCTTGATTGATGAGTTCGAGCGACGATTTCCTCCCTATGGTGAGCGGTGTCACTACGCCAGGGAATAGCACAATATTCCTTACGGGAAGGATAGGCACTTCGCCTGGGTCTTCCATCTTGAACAGATTGCGTATGTCGCCTTCGTAGTCGGCTATCATTGAAAACTGATGATTATCTTGTTCCATATTATATATCTACTGTTTTTTGTGTCAATCACGCCTTTCGTCAGTCCCTATGACTTATCGGCACGGTTTAGGGTGCAAAGTTACGAATAAGTGAGCGAAAAACAAAATTTATTTTGATTTTTCCGAACGAGAGTAACATTAGAACTTTTAGTGCGACCCCGCTGGGGTCGAAGTAGGTGATTATATTGCTGTCCGCAGGTCTGCGACCTACGGTTAACAAAGTTCGGCCTCTCCGAGGTCGCTAACCACCATTATTGAGTGACCTCAAAGAGGTCATACATTGGTATCTGCGGGTCGCAGACCTGCAGTACAAGAACATCACTCTCTACTTCGACCCCAGAGGGTAGGGTGCTCAAAATTGGTAACGAAAACAGGATTGACTTTTATAGTCATTAT
>JAUNQM010000236.1 GCA_030536165.1 Prevotellaceae bacterium
CACGTTCGGATTTTCTCAAATAAATTTGGAGAATCGCTCACTTATTCGTATCTTTCGCTTTGCGCAAGTTAGGCTGCATCTCAACAATAAAAAAATAAAAAACTGCGTCTTTTATTTTGTATTGTGTTCGATTTGCACTATCTTTGATTATATCGAAGATACTCACGTTCGGATTTTCTCAAATAAATTTGGAGAATCGCTCACTTATTCGTATCTTTCGCTTTGCGCAAGTTAGGCTGCATCTCAACAATAAAAAAATAAAAAACTGCGTCTTTTATTTTGTATTGTGTTCGATTTGCACTATCTTTGATTATATCGAAGATACTCACGTTCGGATTTTCTCAAATAAATTTGGAGAATCGCTCACTTATTCGTATCTTTGCAGAAATTTTATAAATAAAGGGATTATGATTTCGTTTGTAGTAGGTTTAATATTGCTTGTACTGGGCTATTTCGTGTACGGATTGTACGTGGATAAAATGTTTGGTCCTAAGGCAGATAGCACTACGCCTGCTTATGAAAAACAGGATGCAGTGGATTATATTCCATTGCCCACATGGAAGGTTTATCTGATACAGTTCCTGAATATTGCAGGCACTGGCCCTATATTTGGCGCTATACTTGGAATCATGTTTGGCCCTGCTGCATTCTTGTGGATAGTACTTGGCTGCATCTTCATCGGTTCTGTGCATGACTATATGACGGGCATGGTGTCAATGAGATGTGGCGGCGTGAGCATACCAGAGATTGTGGGCAATGAACTTGGCAATACAATGCGTGTCGTAATGAGAGTCTTGTCGTTGATATTGCTGATATGTGTGGGTGCTGTATTCGCACGTACTCCTGCCAACCTTATAGCCGTGCTCACCCCGACAAGTGGCTTCTGGGGCGGAGCATTATTTTGGCTTATAGTCGTTGTTATATATTATATATGTGCAACACTTCTCCCAATCGATAAACTTATTGCTAAGATTTACCCTTTGTTTGGTGCTGCCTTGCTGCTTATGGCGGTTGGTATTGTGTATGGCTTGTTTACTCAGCCAGGTACTGTGCCTGAGGTTACTGAGGCATTAACCAATCATTACCCAGAGCGAGGCTTACCTATATTCCCATGCCTTTGCATTACAATAGCATGCGGGGCTGTGAGCGGATTCCATGCAACGCAGAGCCCGCTGATGGCGCGTTGCGTGATGAATGAAAAGAATGGTAGGCTTGTGTTCTATGGAGCAATGATTACAGAAGGCATTGTTGCGTTGATATGGGCAGCAGGAGCAATAAAGTTTGCAGACTCCCTTAACGTAGCAGGCGATACGCCTTACGTAAAGTTGCTGAACTTTATGACGGAGAATGGTGCACACTCAGCCGACCCTGCAATATTGGTTAATGCCGTTTGCAACTCTTGGCTTGGAAGCGTAGGTGCCGTGCTTGCTGTGCTTGGCGTTGTTGCTGCACCGATTACAAGCGGTGACACGGCTTTCCGCAGCGCAAGACTTATTGCTGCCGACTTTTTGCATTTGCGTCAAAACAACGTGGCAAAGCGATTGATGCTGGCATTGCCTCTGTTCGCCATCGCAATAATGCTGTTCTTCATCGACTTCCAAATCCTGTGGAGATATTTTGCATGGTTCAATCAAACATTGGCAGGCATTGTATTGTGGACAATGACCGTGTGGCTTGTAAAGCAGCACAAGTTCTACCATATTACATTGCTTCCTGCATTATTTATGACATTTATTAGTGTGTCGTACATCTGTATGGCACCAGAGGGATTACATCTAAGAGACTTCACTGGCGATGATTCCATGTCGTACATTATTGCAGGTTCCGCCATGGTGGTAACTCTTTTATGCTTCCATTTTTGGTTTCATTCATATAAGAAGAAAGAATATACAAACAAAAACAATAGTTAAACAATAGAATTATGAAAAAGATTATTATGCTCGTTGTCGCATGTTTGATGACAACAATGACTTTCGCACAGTTTCAGAAAGGAACAAAGTATGCTGGACTTAGTGTCTCAGGCTTAAATCTCACATACAGCGGCTCAGAGAAGGCACGCTTCGCAGTAGCTGCTCAGGGCGGTTACTTCTTTGCAGACTGTCTGGCAGCAGTGGGTGAGGTACAGTATGACTCAAATGTTGATGGAAAACCAGCTATGTTCAATCTTGGTGTTCAGGGACGCTATTACATCTTGCAGAATGGTATTTACCTCGGTGCAGGTGTGAAGTATAAGCATCTGAATAAATATGATGACTTCCTCCCTGCTGTTGAGGTAGGCTATGCTTTCTATCTTAACCACTACGTTACAATTGAACCTGCAATCTACTATGAGCAGTCGTTTAAGAATCATTCCGACTTCTCAAAGGTAGGCATCAAGATTGGTGCAGGCTTCTACTTCTAAGTGCAAGGGGAGAGAAAGTGCCAGAGGTTCTAAAAAGTTCCAATGGTTCAAAATTTAAGTTGTAAATAGTAAATGCTATGTTGAGTGTTGAAGAACTTAATGAGAAACTCATCGAACTGAGCTTCTCTGAAGATATTGGCGATGGTGATCATACCACGCTATGTTGCATCCCTGACGATGCAATGGGTAAAAGCCAACTCATCATCAAAGAAGATGGTGTGCTTGCTGGTGTGAGGATTGCAAAAGAAGTCTTTGCACACTTCGACCCAGAACTGAAGATGGAAGTGTTCATCGAAGATGGTGCACAGGTCAAGAAGGGCGATGTGGCTTTCGTGGTCACGGGAAAAGTAAGGAGCCTTCTTCAGACGGAACGTCTTATGCTCAACATCATGCAGCGCATGAGCGGCATCGCCACGATGACGCATAAATACGTGAAGTTGCTTGAAGGCACTGGCGCACATGTGTTAGACACTCGCAAGACAACTCCAGGTATGAGAATGCTGGAGAAGGAAGCTGTGAAGATAGGTGGAGGCATGAACCATCGTATCGGCTTGTTCGACATGATTCTACTTAAGGACAACCATGTTGATTTTGCAGGCGGTACCGTGAATGCTATCGACCGTTGCCATGAATATCTTGAGGCGAAAGGGTTTAACTTGAAGATAGAAATCGAAGTGAGAAACTTTGATGAACTTCAGCAGGTGCTGTCGCATGGTGGCGTTGACCGCATTATGCTCGACAACTTCTCGGTTGAAAACACTAAGAAGGCTGTTGATATTATCAACCATCGTTTTGAGGTCGAGTCGTCAGGAGGTATCACCTTCGACACAATACGTGACTATGCAGAGTGCGGCGTAGATTTTATCAGCGTCGGAGCATTAACACATTCTGTCAAAGGTCTTGACATGAGTTTCAAGGCTTGCTAACACAGATTTGTTTATAAATAACTATAGATGGAGAATTTTGTTGAGATATTGAAAACTGTCGGGAAGTTTCTCGCTATTTTCATTGCAAAGATAGTGTATTATTTTGTCAAGGGCTGCATCGCCTTTGGCAAGTATTGCGTGATAGGATTCAACTTCGCGCGCAAATATGTCGTGAAGTTCATCAAAGAAAAGCAATGGGAAGTCGTGACTGCTAAGTTCGGCAAGGTGAAAACATCGAAATGGAATCAAACAAAGGTTTCGGATGGCATTGAATCTAATGGCGTCAATGGCAAGAAGCCTTCTTGGATGAACCAGTCGCCAAAGCCGGTTACTTACACCCCAGAGGAAAGCATGGACAAGGCTTATAGGGCTGAGAGGACAACGACGCCTATTGTCGATCCAGGACATCATGCCGAGAAAAATAAGGTTACTGTCAAGGCGGTTGAGGAAATGTCGTCTTTCAATGGTGCTGTTGTTGTTAAGGAAAGCAATGCAAAGCCTTTGCCAACGCATGCAACTGTTGAAGAAGTTCCTGCTGTTCAAGAGACTCCTGCGGCTCCGGAAACAATAGACAACCAAGCAACTCCAGAGGCTCATAGTGAGATTCTGAATCAAGTTCTTGGACGAGCCAAGCGGCAGAGCCGATTACAGAATGACGAGGTGGTCGTTCAGAATGACGAGGTG
>JAUNQM010000237.1:0-249 GCA_030536165.1 Prevotellaceae bacterium
ATTAACGCAACCTTTGCTAACATGGCTGAGCCAAAGCTTATCATTACGACAGAGAAAGATGAGATGCGACTCAGGGAAACCGACGGCCTGAGCGAAGAAGTGAAGCAGCACATCTTCACACTGCCTATTGGCGTAAGCTTTATCAACGATCAAGAAGACAAATTCAATAAACTCATTGCCGACTATGTGCGACAGAATTCGTCGGTAGATGTAGTCATTGCAAAGAAGACAGAAGAAAAGAAACCTGTG
>JAUNQM010000237.1:259-4006 GCA_030536165.1 Prevotellaceae bacterium
CACAACCTACAACCCACAACCGTATGGATATATCACAACTCGGTGAGTTTGGACTCATCAAGCACCTAACAAAAGACATAATCCCAAAGAACGAAAGTACGATTTATGGCATCGGCGACGACTGTGCCGTGCTGCAATATCCTGACAAGGAAGTGCTCGTCACCTCCGACCTATTGATGGAAGGCGTTCACTTCGACTTGACCTATATGCCGCTGAAGCATCTTGGCTATAAGTCGGCAATGGTAAATCTCAGTGACGTGTTTGCTATGGGAGGCACACCGAAGCAACTTGTTGTCAGCATCGCATTGAGCAAGCGTTTCACAGTTGAAGACATGGAAGACTTCTATGCAGGTCTGCGTCTCGCTGCCGACAAGTGGGGAGTGGATATCGTAGGCGGCGACACGACATCATCGCTTACAGGACTTGCCATCAGCATCACCGCAATAGGCGAGGCTGCAAAGGACGATATTATATATAGGAGTGGTGCAAAGCCAACCGACCTTATCTGCGTGAGTGGAGACCTCGGCGCTGCATTCATGGGTCTGCAACTTCTCGAACGTGAGAAAACTGTATTCTATCAGCAACTGAAGGAGCAGAAGAAAGGCGAGGCAACACCTGATTTTGCCGGCAAGGAATACCTGCTTGAACGGCAGATGAAACCTGAGGCTCGCGGTGATATAATTCAGCAACTCCGCGCAATGAACGTACGTCCGACATCAATGATGGACATCAGTGACGGTCTTTCGAGCGAACTTATCCACATCTGTACACAGAGCAATTGTGGTTGTCGCGTGTATGAGAAAAACATTCCGATTGACTATCAGACAGCAGTCATGGCAGAGGAGATGGGACTCAATGTGACGACGTGCGCCCTCAATGGAGGTGATGACTATGAACTCTTGTTTACCGTTCCAATTGGTGATAAAGAGAAAGTCGAGGCTATGGATGACGTGAAACTTATAGGATACATAACAGAGGAGAAATATGGTCGTCTGCTCATCACTCGCGACGATTCCGAATTTGAACTCAAGGCGCAAGGCTGGAATCCGCTACTGGACACAAAGAAGTAGCAAGAGACCAACATAAAAAACGGGGAAGACAAATTGCTTGTTTTCCCCGTTTTTTGTGTATGTTAAGCCCAACTATCCTACAACACTGCCAGGCTTTACCTCACGGCTAATGGTTGTGAGGACAAGGCTTTCATCAGCATCAACAGCCGAGAGAATCATACCGTTGCTGACTAATCCGTTCTTGAATTCCTTTGGAGCGAAGTTGGCTACAAACAGCACCTGCTTGCCCACGAGAGCCTCAGGCTCAGTATAGTACTTGGCAATGCCGCTGACAATCGTGCGCTTTTTAAGTCCGTCGTCGATGAGGAACCGAAGGAGCTTGTTCATCTTCTTCACCTTCTCGCATTCAAGGACAGTACCAACGCGTATGTCGAGTTTCTCGAAGTCTTCAAATGTGCATACAGGCTTTATTGGCTCGACCTTTGCGTTTGCCTTCTCGTTTGCAATCTTTATCGCTTCGAGTTTGTCAATCTGTGCTTGTATAACGTCGTCTTCAATCTTTTCAAACAAAAGCGCTGGCTCACCGAGTTGCTTGCCTGCAGGGAGCAACGTCATACTGCCGAGTTCTTCCCACTTGAACGTATCCATGCAAAGCATTTCGCGTAAGCGTTTGCTACTGAATGGGAGGAATGGCTCGAACGCAATCGAAAGGTTGGCGGTGAGCTGCAATGAAACGAAGATAACTGTCTTCACTCTTTCAGGGTCGGTCTTTATTACCTTCCACGGCTCTGAGTCAGCAATGTATTTGTTGCCTATGCGTGCAAGATTCATTGCCTCCTTCTGTGCGTCGCGGAACTTAAACTGGTCGAGCAGAGCCTCCATCTTGTCCTTCACGTCGCAGAACTCGCTGATAGTTGCCTTGTCGTAGTCATTGAGTTCGCCACATTCAGGCACGATGCCGTTATAGTATTTCTTTGTAAGTTGAAGCGCACGGTTTACGAAGTTGCCATACACAGCCACAAGTTCGTTGTTGTTGCGAGCTTGATAGTCTTTCCATGTGAAGTCGTTGTCCTTCGTTTCTGGTGCATTTGCCGTAAGCACATAGCGCAGCACGTCTTGCTTACCAGGCATCTCTTCAAGGTATTCGTTGAGCCATACAGCCCAGTTGCGTGACGTACTTATCTTGTTTCCTTCAAGGTTGAGGAATTCGTTCGATGGTACATTCTCTGGCAGGATGTAATCGCCATGAGCCTTCAGCATTGAAGGGAATACGATACAATGGAACACAATGTTGTCCTTGCCTATGAAATGGATGAGGCGTGTATCTTCGTCTTGCCACCATTGCTGCCAAGTGCCGTAAGTCTCTGGCTTAGCATCGCAGAGTTCCTTTGTGTTGCTGATGTAGCCTATTGGAGCATCGAACCATACATAAAGCACCTTACCTTCTGCTCCCTCGACAGGTACAGGTATTCCCCAGCTCAAGTCGCGCGTCACGGCACGTGGATGCAAACCACTGTCTAACCAGCTCTTGCACTGACCATACACATTCGGACGCCACTCCTTGTGTCCTTCGAGTATCCATTCCTCGAGCCACTGCTGGTATTTGTCGAGTGGCAGATACCAATGCTTCGTAGCCTTCTTTACAAGTGGATTACCCGTAACGGCATTATAAGGATTGATAAGTTCCTCAGGTGAAAGGTCGCGACCACACTTCTCGCACTGGTCGCCGTATGCCTCCGTGTTACCGCAATGAGGGCATGTGCCTCGGATGTTACGGTCTGTAAGGAACTCACCTTCCTTCTCGTCGTAGTATTGCTCACTCTCTTGCTGGATGAACTTGTCATCATCGTAAAGCTTCTTGAAGAAGTCGGAAGCAAACTGATGATGAGTCTCTGAAGTAGTACGTGAATATACATCGAAAGAGATTCCGAAGTCCTCGAAACTCTTCTTTATTATATTGTGGTAGCGGTCAACTACGTCCTGAGGCGTGCATCCTTCCTTGCGTGCACGGATAGTGACAGGTACACCATGTTCATCACTTCCACCGACAAACAGCACATCCTCACCCTTGAGACGTAAGTAGCGTGAATAGATATCGGCAGGGATATACACTCCAGCCATGTGTCCTATATGGACAGGACCATTGGCGTAAGGTAACGCCGAGGTCACAAGTGTTCTTTTATGTTTCTTTTCCATGTTTGCAGTTATTGTTTATGTTTCACTTTTTCACTGCAAAGATAGTGCAAATCGAAGACAATACAAAATAAAATAACGAAGTTTTTATTTTTATTGTTGAGATGCAGCCTATCTAAAAGCCATAAAATGGATTAAAGATACGAATAAGTGAGCGAAAAACAAAATATATTTTAGTTTTTCAGAACGGAAGTATCTTAAGGTAGGTTCCATTAACTCGTAAATATAGACCTCAAAGAGGTCTTACATAGGTAACCGCAGTGTCGAAGACCTGCGGACTGAATGGCCTATACTAATATTCGACCCTACCAGTATGGGCGACAGAACTACTTGTGGCTGAGCTCTGCCGTGCCTACGGCACTTTAGGTTGGTGTGCTTCGATGAGATAGGGCTGCCGCCCTATCCTTTGCTATTTCGTCCCTACGGGACTTTTCCTTGTTCCTCTACAAGGTAGCGTCCTCCAGACGCATGATGGATGTGTGTCCATATCCGAGCACATCTCCTTCGTCGATGTACCCGGTTATTATCGCTCCGCTCAGTATCG
>JAUNQM010000238.1 GCA_030536165.1 Prevotellaceae bacterium
TTTGTTTGTTCAAAATTTATATAGAATCGTTGCGTAAATTAGTAATATAGCAGTCGTAATAAAGCGCTGAAACATTTTTGTGAACAAAATATTTTATTTATTAACAACTAAAAAATTAAAAATTATGAAGAAATTTTTATCTCTTAAAGGCTTAGCAATTGCAGCTATGCTTTTCGTTTGTGGTTCTGCAAGTGCAGATACTTACTATCGTACATTCCACGTTGTAGCAAGCGTCGTTTCAGGTGAGGGTGAAGTTTATATCACAACTCAGAACGACCCTACTCACGGTGAATATACAAAATTTGACACAGATCTTGAAAGCGGATTTGCTTGCACAATGGGTAGTGGCTATGGCCGTTTGTTCTTCTATCCAACTCCAGCTGATGGTTATGTATGGCAGGGCGTTAAGGTGTTCGATGTATTGCAGGATGAAGACGAACCAGCGGACTCTGACGTTGATGCAGCTCTTTTCACAGAGCCAATGTCTGTAGCTGAAGATGGTTCTTATTATGAAGTAATGATTTTCCCTGGTGATGCTCAAGGTGAAACTGATGAGGAGAAGATGGCTTGGAGTCCATACGGAGTCGCAGGTGTTAAGAGTGACTACGCATCTTCAGTTGCAGTTCCTTGCAATGATAACCCAGATGCATACGTTTATATGTATTTCAAGGAAGTTACAGATGGTATCGAAGATATCAACGCAACTAAGGCAGAAACTGCTGAGTGCTATGACATCAACGGTATGCAGAAGGCTAACTTGACTAAGGGTATCAACATCATCCGCAACGGTAAGGATGTTCGCAAGGTCATCATCAAGTAATTAGGAATTAAATAATTTATTATCCACTATGGGGGCAGATGAGCATAAAAGGTCTCTTATCTGCCCCTTTTGTTTTGATAAAACACATACCATGAGAGGAATTTATAGACAATTAGCCATAAGCATATCATTGCTTATAAGTGCTACGGCAGCGAATGCCGCACCGACACCGATTAAGAACCTTTATCTTTATGCTCAGGCCTATCCAAGCGGAGCAGGTACAGTCTATGTAGCACCTAAGGATAAAGATAAAGATTACGTGAAAGAACAGTCAGCAGGTTTCGGCGAAACAGCAATACTGAAATACACAACGCGTGAGAATGGCGGAGCAGACGATGCAAAGGCTCAGGGTGGTGACTGCCAGCAGGGAGTTGCCATGTATGAGGCGTTGATTTCTGCAAAGGCTAATGATGGCTATGAGTTTGTTGGTCTTGCTCCTGATGCATGGAACGGTACTTTCACAGCGAAAGACGTATATGCCGTGCATACTGGTGATGATGGAAACAGCTATAAGTTCTCGTTTGATTATACAGGCATAGAGAATGGTCTTGCCATAAATGCAAACAACCCTCGCCATGACAATGACGGCGACGACGACTCAGGCAAAGATGAAGTGGGCGAAGCAGGAAAGGGACAGCCGTACGTGTTCTCGCATGGTAAGTGGGCTGACACTCCCGACACATATATATATGCTATCTTCCGCAAGAAAGGCGAGCAGACCCCGAAGATAGATTTGAATGGGGAAGAAACGAAGGCACCTTTCATTGCAGCACAGGCTAACGAAGACGACCGTATCTCGCTTGACAGCTACGATGGTCAGCAGTGGCAGATATTCCCAATGACAACGGAGAACAAGGTTGCTGCGAGAGAGTCTGATTATACACCAGAGGACTATGTGGATGGCATCGTACCAGGCACGGTGTTTGCAGCATACGTTGCGGCAGGACGTGAGAAAGATCCGAATTATGCAGATAATGTATATCAGATTGAGGAAAGCAAATACAGCAAGCCTTACTGGTATAGGACTATGTTTGACCGTCCAGAGATGATAGACGGGCAGCACATACAACTTGTGCTTGAGGGCACAAACCGTTCGACGGTCGTATATCTGAACGGAAAGAAACTCGGCAACATAGAAGGACACGTGCTGAAGAAACGCTACGACGTGACTTCAATGCTGAAGGATAAGGACAACGTGCTTAGCATACTTGTCTATCCATTCAATGATAAGTTCGTGCCGAAAAGTGCAAGCTTTGTGAACTATGTATTGCCAACATACGTGGCTTCACATAGCTGGGACTGGATGCCATACGTTCCGGGTTTGAACTGCGGCGTTACGAATGATGTTTATCTCGAAACCGTCGGCGGTATTACGCTACGCGACCCGTGGGTAAGAACTGCAGAACTTGCTGCCGACCATTCATCAGCGAAACTTGCAACATCGGCATCGCTCGTGAACCTTACATCTACAAATAAGGAAGTGCAGGTTAAAGCGACTATCATGCCAGGCAATTTAGTGCTTACGAAGAACGTGACGGTTAATGCCGGCGATTCAATTGATGTAGAATTGGGCGACCTGACAGTAAACAATCCAAACCTCTGGTGGCCTAATGGCTATGGCAAGCAGAATATGTATGATTGCCAGTTTGAAGTTATTGCTGATGGAATAGTCATAGATAGCGAAAGCACAAAGTTCGGTATCCGCAAGTATGACTATAAGAAGGAGAACACGGCATTGGTAGTTTATTGCAATGGCGAGAAGATTTATTGCAAGGGAGGCAACTGGGGTATGTCAGATTATATGCTTCGTCTGGCTCGTGAAGGCTACGACAAGCGCATCCGTCTGCATCAAGACATGAACTACACGATGATACGCCTTTGGACAGGTTGCGTGACCGACGAAGAACTCTATGATGCTTGTGATAAGTATGGCATCATGATATGGGACGACTTCTGGCTCACAGGTCCATACGTGGGACTCACAGGTCCGGACGATGTGAATACTTTCATGACAAACGTTAAGGATAAGGTGGCCCGTCTGCGCAATCACCCGTCAATTGCAGTGTGGTGTGGCGACAACGAAGGATGGCCTTACGACGAACTGAATAATTACATCAACACAACAATATCAACCTTCGATGCTGCCGACCGCGTGTATATACCAAACAGTCACAATGGATACTTCACTGCTGCCTTGAACGACAGTAAGGATGGTTTAGGCTGGGGACTTTCAGGTAGTGGATGGTGGTCGAGCTTCCCTCCAGAGAACTACTTTAAGGATGGCATTCAAGGTGGAGGTGGCGACAGAGGCGACATCTCCGACTGGGGCTTCCGTTCAGAACTTGGCACAGGTGCATTCTGCACATACGAGAGTCTGCGTGAGTTTATGCCTATCAACAAACTTTGGCCTCGCAATGATATGTGGGACAAACACTTCTTTAGCGACGCTGCTGAATATGGCGGTGCTGCTTCGGCGTCAAGCTATTTCGACCACGTGAAGAAGAGTTACGGCGAGTCAAGCAATGCAAAGCAGTTCTGCGAACGTGCGCAGCTATATAATATAGAGGTAATGAAAGCTGCATACGAAGGATGGAACTATCATCTTTGGAACACAGCAACAGGACTCCTCTACTGGATGAGCCATCCTGCATATCCATCATTGCTGTGGCAGACTTACGACTACTATATGGATATGACTGGAACATACTGGGGAGCGAAGAAGGGATGCGAACCTGTACATATTCAGTGGAACTGCTACAACAATGATATTACGGTAGTGAACACAACGCTCAATAAGGTGGAAGGCTATCGCGCAGAGGTGAATGTGTATGACATCAATGGCGTAAAGAATACGAGCGTGTCAGGCAAGGCAGAGAATATCAATGTAGAGAAGAATAAGGTGGCAAATGTGTTTAACCTCAACACTTCAAGTTCAAAGCCATTAAGTGCAATGAACGGCGTGTTCATCTTGAAACTGGCACTTTATGACAACGCAGGCAATCTCGTTTCAGAAAATACCTATTGGAAGACGACCAAGGGTTCGGAGAAAGACGATTACACTGCACTCAACACGATACCTCAGGCAGATGTTGCATGTGACTTCAGCATTGCAGAAACAGAAGGTACGACAGTAAAGGCTACGGCAACATTGACTAATAATTCAACAACTC
>JAUNQM010000239.1 GCA_030536165.1 Prevotellaceae bacterium
CAATTGTCAATTGTGTATTGTCAATTGTTTCGATGCCTGTAGGCTCGTTGTCGAATGTGAATTCTACCATGTCCTTAGCAGAAGCAGGAACCTTATCGGCAGCTAAGTATGCCTTGTTGGCCCCAAGCGTAGTACCTGTATAAAGACCAAAGATAGGTTTTGCTGTTGTTGATTCGCCAGAGAGAACATAGACAGTATTTGCTTCTACCGATGTGCTTTCAGTAACACCAGCAAAGAGGTTGCCACTAACTTCAGCAGCAGTTTCGCCAGAATATGCGAAAGTAGTAACGCCTTCGGCAGCCTTGACAATAACACCTGTGTTAGCTGGGATTACCTGACCAGCCTCAATAGCTGTCAATGCAATAGACGAAGAAAATGCGCTGCTTGCATAGTAAGCAGTAACGCCTTCTGGCACTGCTACAGGATAGTCAAGATACATAGAAGCCCAGCCGAATGAAGCTACATTTAGGTCGAATGACTTTGGTGTAACCCATAAGTTTGACTCATTTTCTACAACATCGTAACCAGCATTAACAATGGTGAATTTGCTTGCATCTGCACATCCTGCAACCATTTTATAATCTTCCGTAGGAGCTGTGATGAAACTAACGGCAATTGGTGTGGTGTTAGTGAGGTCTGATGCATCAATCGGTGCTGCCAACAATGCTGCCTGAAGTGCAATCATTGTAACATCTGATGTGTTGTTACCACTCATTGTCATATGTGCGCCCTTTGATGCACTTTCGTTTAGCATGTAGATTACACCACTGCCATCAGCTATCGTGTTATTTTCAAATGTTACGTTATTGAGGTATAGACGGCGATTACTTTTCACCGCGATGATACCTGCACCTGTGCTCTTGCAATTACGCATTGTAACACCATCAAGGGTGAGGTTTCCACCACCGACTTCCCAGAAGTTCTTTGCAGTACTATAGTTGTTACCGTCGAGGATTATTTTACCTTCACCAGACTTAATTATAACATTTGCTGCATCGGTAAGGAATGTGATGTTATTACCATTATTCTTTTTGATGACAACAGTCTTGTCCTTTGCTGCCTGAATCGTAAGCGACTTACTACCGAATCCTATGCGGCTACCAATAGTTTGGTCTGCATTAAGCTCTAACACATCACCGCTTGTTGCTGCTGTGATTGCGGCGGGGAGGTCGGCATAGCCCTGACCTGTTGTAATGTTAGTCACAGGATCAACAGTTGCATCATAAGTTACGGTTAAAGATGGGCGGTTTGCTCCGTTTGCTTCATTTGAAGAATAGTACCTTGTGTTCTGAGAAGCACTTATGATGGTTGATAGCAAGAACTTCACAATAGCAGTAGTGCCATCTGCTTTGTATGTGACACTTGAAGATATAGCTGCAATCTTGGCTTCATCAAATGTAAACGTAGTGCCTTCTTTAGAAATAGTCGAACTGAACAGTGGATCAATTGGAGTGCCTGCTGTTGATCCGAAATCACTAACTCCGACTGTTGCTAATACGTTATTCTTGAAATTATTTGCTTGGTTGCTGGTGCCACTTGTTGTTGGAAGTGCATCAGTGTAAGGGTAGAACCAAATTCCAACTGCAGGGTTGTTGCTTACACCTGCATCACGCACAAGTCGTAAGTTTAACGATTTTGCTTGTTTAAAATTAGGAATTTCAAACTCCATAATTGCAAAAAAGTTTGTATTCCAGCGAAGTTCAAAGCTTGTGTTGCCGTCTGGAAGCAGTGGTCCTTTTGACCAGTTTGTTTTATCACCACCGTTCGGACGATAATTCGCCTCAAATGTTGGGTTAATAGTAACGTCATCAAGCGCAAGTGCACTTGCAATGCCTGCAAAGAGCAGACAAAGAGTAAAGATTGCTTTGGTAATGTGTCTCATTTTTCTAAATCATTTAATAGGTTAATAAATATAATAATGTATTTCTCAAATTTTCTTCTCTACCACCATTTGGGAGATGTTATATTCCATTCTATACAGGGAAAGGTTTAAGGTGGAACATTTCATTCTTCCCACAGTCCTTCACCTTCTTGTTTAGCAAGTCCTTCAGAACCTTCACGAGCCTCTCATTTTAAGGCTCAACGCTAAAAAAATGATGAAGATGCATATTTACTACATCTGCCTTAGGTGGAAGATATTGCTTATTCATTGGTTACTGATATATTTCTTTCCGTTTTTAATTATGATGCCCTTGTAACTGTTATTAACACGAATACCTTGTAAATTGAACTGTCCATCGTCCATTGTGCTTTGTGCATTCTTGATTTCGTCTATTCCAGAAGGTTCTTCGAACGAGAAATAATCTTTTGCAGTTGTCTCTGGTAGCAACAAGTATGCATGATAGGCATCTACGCTGCTATCGTTTGTTTTGTAGAAGCCTACAGGATTACTTGCGTCAGCAAAAAGTATATACTTTTGGGCATCGGTAATGCCTGTCTCTTTCACGTATTTGCCTACAAGGTTTCCGTAAGTGACATCATCATCACTTACGCTACCTGTGCCTGAGAAAGACTTGCTAATTCCTGCTTCACTATATAACACAACAGGATGGTCTGCTTTTAGGGTTTCGCTTTCACCTGCTTCCTTGATAAGAATAAGCTTGTTTCCGTCGCAGTTTACCTTGTATGCCGTCACGCCAGTAGGTATTTTCACATCGAAAGGAGCTACGAATGTGGAATACTTATAGTCCTTATCGACTTTCATTGTAAGTACGCGGAACTTTGTCTTCTCAACCGTGAAACTCTGAATATCTACATCGTCAATATCGCCTTCGACTGTTATACGGATTACCTTTGCACCGCTGGTTATTGCCAGCAGTCCAAGCGAAACCTTCTCGTAACCGTCAGTTGCTGCGATGGTGGCACTCGTCGTACTGTTGTTATCGTCGGTAGATGCTGTAACTTTCGCTCCGCCCTTGGATGACTTCACATTGATGCTGATGTTGTAGCTTCCTCCTGTCGGCATTATCACGGTGTAGTTTTTCCATGACTTTGTTCCATCATTATAATATGTATGTCCGTTGGCGCCGTCTTTCTGTCCTGCCATAGCCATTCCGACATAATTATCGTAGTCGCTTGCAAGGATTGTGCCTGGCAATGTAGGCAAACCTAAGACAAACTTTCCATCGACCCATTTGCCGCCGTCACCTGCCATCCATGGCGTGCGCTCACCAGTAAGGTCGCCCCAACCGAGGTTTTCGTAATGGTGTCCAGAACTGTATGGTTTCTCATGCCCGTCGTTGAGTTCATAGTTGACTTGGCGCATGCGTGTTGTCCACAGCATCTCATCCTCTGGCACGCCAAGCTGCACCTTGAACATCTGGTAGATGTCGTTCATTCCTTCTCCAAGATAAGCACCACGACCATCGGCGCTTGAACGCACACCCTTCCAACGGGCACAGCGTACAAGGCGCTTTATGAATTTTTCTGGGTCAGTCACCGTGTTATATCCTGCATCCTCTACAGGCGTAGGTTCAAATACCTCAGCCTGCTTGTCGTCCTTTGACCAATACTTGTATCCCTCCTGCTTATTCAGGTAAGACATATTGTAGCGTGATGCATATTCCAAGCCTTTGAGCATGCGGTTCTCTGTGCCAATGCCAAAGTCGAGATTGAACAGGTCTTCACCCTGGTTCCATGCCGTACGCATTATCACAGCCATATTCATGATACCAGCAATAACGTGACCTTGGTCGCGGAACTGTTCCTGACACTGGCCGTTTTCATAGAAGTAATATTGTATCTCATCATCGTAGCCAGTATCAACAGTACTGCCTGTGCTGATGTTGCTATATTCGTAATAGTTTCCATTTGAAGCAAGCGAACCGCCATCTTTCGGAGTCTTTGGTCCTTTAGGATAAGGCAAGTCGCCTTCGAGGTGAGGCATGCTTTTTAACTTGCGGATGGCACGTTGATACATTGTCTCATTATCGAGGAAGATAGCCAT
>JAUNQM010000021.1:0-8110 GCA_030536165.1 Prevotellaceae bacterium
CGCCGACCCTCTGCTTGTAAGGCAGATGCTCTAAACCAGCTGAGCTAAACGCCCTTTTTCTTTTGCGGATGCAAAGGTAATAATATTTTTATTCTAAGCAATAATGTTACGCTGTTTTTAACATTATTTTAACATTTTTTCTATGTCTGTCTGTGGTAATATGTAGAAAATGCACTTTCCATCGGGTGTATAGTTGGTGTTTTCGCAAGCAAATAATCTATTCACTATCATGTCCATTTCCTCGTTTGAAAGCACTTGACCTATGCTTACACTCGCACTTCGTGCTATCGTCAGGCAAAGACTGCTGTTCAGTTCTTCCTTTATGTCGGTGTGTCCCTCCTTTGCTGCGCTAACTATGTCGTGCAAGAGTGTCGTCGGGTTCACGTCTTTCAGTCCCGAAGGTATGCCGTTGACCGAGAAACTTCCATTGCCAAGGTTTATAATGTCGAAGCCAAGTGCAGACACTTCGTCCTCTATCTTTTCAAAGAGCAGAGTCTCTGACGGGCTGAACTCGATGATTTCTGGGAAGAGGACTTTCTGAATGCTCGTCTCTTGACGTCTCTTTTGTTTCATGAAGTCCTCGTAGAGTATTCTCACATGCGCACGGTGCTGGTCGATAATCATAAGGCCAGACTTCACTGCAGTCATGATATACTGCCCCTTGTATTGATAGTGAACTGGCGATGCGTCAGCGTTGATAGCTATGTCGGCACTAAACGCATCTGGCGTCTCGAAAAGACTTGCCTCTGGAGTTTCATTGCTTTGCATAGCTGGGGCATACATCTGTTCCCAGTCTTGATACACCTGCTGATGATGTGTCTCTACACTAAACGGATTGAAACTCGACTTCATCTGTTGCCTGCCCGATGGCATTGGCTTTGCTGGGTTATACACCGGAATCTCTATCTGCCTCTCTTGTGTAAACTCAAGTTCTGGCATTTCGCAGAACGTGCCGAGCGCTTCCTTCACTCCGGCAAGAAGAATCTGCCAGACAGATTGTTCGTTGTCGAACTTTATTTCTGTCTTTGTAGGGTGAATGTTGACGTCGATATCATTCGGATCGACCTCCATATATATATAATAAGGTATCTGGTCGCCTGCCGGTATGAGTCTTTCGTAGGCAGTAGTCACAGCTTTGTGGAAATACGGATGGCGCATATACCTGTCGTTTACGAAGAAATATTGGCTCGCACCTTTCTTCTTTGCCGACTCAGGTTTCCCGATGAAACCGCGGATTTTCACCAATGTGGTGTCAACGTTGATAGGCAGCAAGGTCTGCTCCACACGCTTACCCATCACGTTGACAATCCTCTGTTTCAATCCCGAAATAGGTAGGTTATACACCTCGTTGCAGTTGCTATGCAGTGTAAATGCTATCTGCGGATTGACGAGCACAATCTTCTCGAAAGCTGAGATTATGTTGTTGAGTTCAGTATTGTTCTGCTTGAGGAAGCGTCTGCGTGCAGGCACGTTGAAGAAGATGTTCTTCACCAGAATATTACATCCCACAGGGCACGACACCGCTTCTTGCCGTTCCACCTTCGAACCGGAGATAATCAGGTGGGTACCAAGCTGGTCATCCTGCGTGCGAGTCTTCAGTTCCACCTGTGCCACGGCAGCAATCGAAGGTAAAGCCTCTCCGCGGAAGCCCATAGTGTGAAGCGCAAAAAGGTCGGATGCCTGACGAATCTTCGACGTGGCATGACGCTCAAAAGCCATACGCGCATCGGTCTCGGTCATGCCTTTCCCGTTGTCAATCACTTGGATTGAAGTCTTTCCGGCATCCACAACGAGCACGTCAATGCGTGTAGCCCCCGCATCGACCGAGTTCTCCACGAGCTCCTTGATGACCGATGCCGGACGCTGCACAACCTCACCAGCAGCAATCTGATTTGCCACCGAATCTGGTAAAAGTTGAATGACGTCGTTCATTGTTCTGCTTTCCTCTCTTTAGTCGGGATGACGTGACTCGAACACGCGACCCCTTCGTCCCGAACGAAGTGCGCTACCAACTGCGCCACATCCCGTTGATTAATATTTGTTTGCAGTTAAGAATAATAATGTCATAGCTACTGGACATTATTCATCCTACTTCAAATTTTCAATCAAAATCGTGTGCAAAGGTATCTATTTTATTTGATAAAAACAACAAAAATGTCAAGTATTTTCGGGATGACAATTACTTTTAGTGCGTCTCGTATTCGAGACCCTAAAGTCCAAAGATGTTATCTTCCTGTAGCAAGGAGATATTCGGTTACTGCCATGCGATAGTTGATACATGACTCGATATACTTATTGCGAGTTTTCTCATACTGTGCATCCGCCAGCAAGCGGTCGGTCATGGTGATGGCACCGCTTCGATATGCTACGGCTTGCTGATGTTGCAGCGCCTTAGCTTGTTCGTGTGTTTGGCGAGCTATTTCTATTTGTTTGTACCTCTCGTTTAACGTGCTCCATTTCTGCTTGACCTGTACACTCATAAGCCTCTGCTTGTCTTCGAGTTCCATACGAGCCTTGTTGATGTTGAGATTAGCCCTACGAAGAGAATGTTTGCCAGCCCACCATTCTGTCAGAGGCACGCTGACGTTGATGATACTGGTGAGACCGAAAGGATGTTTGTCAAAATAATTATGAAAGATACCATTTTCGTTAGATGCAGACCAATAGTGGTAGCCAGCATGCAATGCAAGGGAAACGGTTGGGAGACTCTTGCTTAGCGTGAGCCTTTTTTTGAGTTCTGCTGCCTTGAGATTCATGTGGAGCAGTTGTGTTTCGTGGCGCGACTCTACAGATGTATGTGTATCTACAAGATATGAAAGAGGATCTTCGATAGCGTAAATATCGTCCCATACGATACTGTCAACGCTCTCTACGCCCATCAGATAAGCCAGATACTCAAGACACAGTTCCTTGCCATTCTGAATCTGCAGACGAGTACTTTTAAGTTCAGAGGCATACAGATCAACTTGCATCTTATCTGCCGACGTTACAAGTCCTGCCTTGAAAGCCAAAGCCGCATCATGCGTAGCATTGGCAACCAAAGTATCCATAGTGAGCATTGAGCGCTCTGCCTCGTATAGCTGTACCAGTTGCCAGAAGTATTTCTCAACCTCCGCCTCTAACTGCTCCCCTTTCAGTATCGTTATCTCTTCCTGTGCCTTGACACCGAGCTCTGCCAGTCGGTTGGCTGTTGTTATCTTTCCGCCAGCATAAATCGGTTGCACAAGTGTGATACCAGCATTAACGCCCCAGTTGAGAATGTTCACGTCATGGAGTTCTTGTATTTCTGCATTCTCTTCGTCATATACCTCGAACGTTATCAGCGAGAAGAGGAGGTCAAGCAAATCCGACTTGAACAAGCCACGGTCACGTGCCCACATAGCAGCGGAACCTGTGACATTGGGGAAATAGCGCGTATAGAGTTCCTTCTTCAGTGCATTCATCTTCCTGACCTCTATCTGCTGCTTCTTCAGTTCTATGTTGTTAGCATAGGCAGTGGTCTTAGCCTCCTGCAATGTGTAGATGTTCTGTGCCTGTAAACTGGCAGGGGACATAAGGCACAAGGCGAGCATAACGATTGCCGATACCTTGCGTGGCTTGAGTTTCTTGTATTCTTTTTCCATAACTTTCCAATATGCTACCGGCATGACCGTAACAACGAGTAATGTAGCGCTCAGTGTGCCGATACAGATAATCCATCCCATAGGAGGCCATAGTGTACTCTTAGAGAATATGAGCGGGAGTACGCCAACTGCTGTTGTGGCAGATGTGAGGAAAATAGGGGTCATGCGTCGCTTGCCCGCCTCCATGGCAGCCTCGCAGGCTGTATATCCCTTACGACATAGTTCCTCGGCATGGTCGAACATAATGATGGAATTGCGCATCACGATACCCAACAGTGAGAAGACACCAAGCATACCGATGACACCGAACTCCAATCCTGAGAGCCACATACCCAAGGCAGCACCTGGCAGTGCAAGCATCGTGCCGAACATCGCCAGAAGCGAAAGGCGGAAACGCTTGAAGTTGATGACCATGATAAGCAGGATGATGAAGAGGCTCATAGCGAAACTCTTCATCAACGGTTCACCCAACAACTTGTTTACCTGCTGGTCGCCCGCTTCTCGCAGGGTTACACTCTCAGGCTTAACCTTCTGGAACTCACCTTCGAGGTAGTCCTTTAACTTACGCTGCACCGCTGCGCTATTGTATTTTGGGTGAATATCTCCCATGATACATACTCCCTTACGTCCACCAAAATGTGGTATTTCGGCAATCTTCCATTCCGGAGATATCGTAGCCACCTGGCGAAGCGGCACACTCTTGCTAAGCATACCACCGACATACTCGTCTCCGATAGCGCCAACGTTTCGACGTTCATCACGGTCGGCGGTATATATCATGACAGGAAGCTCACGGTCGTCATCCCATATACTGCCAGTCTTTAGTCCACCATACTTCATTGCCATGCTTGTCTGTACCGCCAAACGCGTTATACCCATCTGTGAAGCACTGATAGGATTAAGGTCTATTTCTACAGCAGGTATGCGCAGAGCGAGCGGATTGTGTACCCACGATACCTCCTCAAGCGATTCGAGATAACTCTGTATCGTGTCAGCCGCTGTGCACAAATCTTCCGTGTTGTCACTGACCAGCGTGACCCCCATACCACTGGCAAGCGAGTAGGTGAGCTGTTTCATACTGACGTATGTGCCAGGCCAGCGTTTGTTGAAATAACCTGTATAATCTTTTACCACATCAAGGGTGGTCTTGCTGCTGGTGGTACGCACTATAATCTGTGAAAAATGCTTGTTACCCATCTTTACCGGTGAGGTTGCCATGAAGCGTGGCATTACCAACCCCACGAACTCCGTGGCATCGACGATGCGCTCATCCTGTTTCATCACAGTGCACACCGTATCGGTTATTGCTGCCGTGTAGTCGATGCTGGCGCTGTTAGGGGTATGCACCTCGATGATAAACTGGTCGCGATCGGCAGTAGGCATCATCCTGATAGGTGTCTTGGAGAAAAGCCAGCCGCCCGCCACTACCAGCAGCACACAAGAGATAAGCGTGATATTCGCATGGCGGAATGCCAGACGTAATAACCAGTCATATCCTCGCTGCACAGGAACGAGCAGTTTTGATTCATTCTGCCCACGGCTTCCATCGGAGTAAGAACGGCCCAGCATCCTGTGGTTGAGCAGTGGCACCAGTATCATGGCAATAAACAACGACGCCATCAATGAACAGATAAGGGTCATGGTGAAGCCATTGAAGATGTCCAGAAGCATCTTAGGCAGGTAGATGAGTGTTGGCACGAAGACCAGACAAATGCTGACCGTAGCGAGAGAAATGGAAGGGAAGAGTTTGTGAGCACTCATAACGGAAGAGTACCACCTGGAGTGTCCTGCTTTGAGAAGGTCACGATGAGAATCTATGATGATTATGGAATCATCGACCACCATACCCAGCGCTACGATAAGTGTAGCGAGGGTGACGTTGTTGAGCGGAATGCCCAGAAAGCCCATCAGACAGAAAGTGATGATGATAGTGACAGGTATTGACATTCCTGCCACAAGAGCCGAACGTAGCGGGAAGAGTATCATCATTACCAGCACAACGATAATTATCGCTTCCAGCAGATCCTTGCCAAAGCCGTAAATGGACTCTTTTACAACTTTGGGCTGGTCTGCCACACGTGTCAGGCGAACACCCGATGGCAGTTCCTTTTCAAACTCCTCCATGATAGAGTTCACCTCATTGCCAAACGTAATAATATCCCCTCCCTGCTTCATCTCCCTGCTCAGGATCACAGCAAGTCGGCCATTGTTATTTATGTAGGTTGTGATATCGGGATATTCGCGTACGACTCGTGCAACATCCTTCAGACGTATTATCTCACCGCGCGGATCGCTGTAGATAATCTGGTTGCTCAGTTCATTTTCGCTGCTGAAAGTCTTGTTGACATAGATAGGCAGGTTGACGTTGTCGTTCTCGGCATGGGCGCCACCTGTCGTGTATCCTTGCAGGGTGAGCTGAGTAGTAATCATATTGCGGTTGATGCCGTAGCGCACCATACGTTCCTTGTCGAGGTAGATGCTAATCTGCTCATACATGCCACCAATCATGGCAAGGTTACAAATCTTGGGAACATCCTGCAATCGGCTTCTCAAATCGTCGATGTAGCTTATCAGTTCACTGTACGTCTTGTCATCGCTGTCGAGCACTATCAGTTCAGCTGCTGCACTGCTTATGATGTCAAGCACTTCAACACCGAGCACACTCGCTGGCAATACTGTCTTTTGAAGCATTGGCAGACCATCGCGCATACGTCCCCATACAGCCTTGACGTCTGGCGTTTCCTCATCCAGAAAGATATACGATACACAAATGCCATCATAGGTCTGTGAGTTAGTGCGTGAGCGATCCACTTCGCTGAAGGTGAAGGCATAGTCTTCCAAGCGGTTGGTAACCGTGCGCTCCATCTCCTCAGCAGAGGCACCAGGATTGACAGCCACCATAATACCTATGTTGGGCGAGAACTCAGGAAATTCCTGCTTCGGCATCGTCCATAGCGTGAAGATACCCAATAACAGCAGGATAGAGAGAAAGAAGCCTACCAGACGGTAGTTGTGCATCGTTCCCTGTGTAAAATTAGGCAGATTCATTTTTGTCCTTTCACAGTTTCACCTTCAGTAACCTTGTTGTTTCCTCTCGTGATGACGTGGTCGCCTTCGTTAAGTCCGCCTGTCACCACCACACCGTTCTCAATGAACGAACCGACAGTCACCTTGCGACGCTTTGCCTTACCACCTTCTACCACCCATACGTAATGCACATTGTCCATGTTCGACAATACAGCATGTACGGGTAGCACTATGCCCGTCTGTTGTTGATTAGAGTCGGGCCATAACTGCACGTTACACACCATACCGTCCATCAGCTTCTGCTGTGGGTTGGGCAGCTTGAAACGCACGTTATAACTATGGGTAATGGGATTGCTGGCAACGCCTATCTCATCAACCTTTGCTGTAAATGGTCCCTCGTCGCCCAATGCCAGCACCTTGATGATAGCCCTGTCGCCACGCTTGATATTTGGAATCTCACGTTCCGGCACAGGAATGTTCACTATCATCTCATGAAGGTCAAAGATGCTAAAGGCCGAAGAGACAGGAGCGTAGTTCTCCCCAGGTTCGATAGAACGGCGACCGATAGCACCCGCCACAGGAGCATAGAGCTTTGTGTCCTCCATACGCTGCTTTGCCGAGATATACATCTCGCGTGCCTGATCCAACTTAGTCAGTACATCAACGTATTTCAGGTCGCTGATACTTTGTTCGTCGTGCATCATCTGCACACGCTTCATTGCATCCTCTGCCTGTGCCAGTGTTGCCTTTGACATATTGTAGGAATGAACGACATCCTTGTCGTCAATCTCTGCTAACAACTGACCCTTTGACACACGGTCGCCTTCGCGGACATACACAGTCTTGATAGTACCAGGGATGCGAAAGCCAGCACTGGTAACAGATGTCGCCTCTATCTCTCCAACGTAATACCACTTTGAATCAAGCGTCGTCTGTTTAGCAACAATGATTTGGCATGGAGTACCCTCTTTCGATACTTTCTGCTTTTCCTTCTCAACACATGAGACCAATAGCATCGCCTGCATAGCAGCAAGAACGAAGAGAGTTAAAAGTCTTGTAGTTTTCATATTGTTTGTTATTCCTGATATTTAACTTCTAAGTCAAAAGTCAATGTCATTGTCTTTGTCAAAATACTTGGCAAAGTTACATATAAAATCTGAAAAACCACACCTTTTCGAGGTATTTTTGTACATTGTCATCGTCAAAAGTCATCGTCAATTGTAAATGGTAAATGGTACATGACTCTACACCTTATTAAATAACGCGCATGCGCACGCGCGCATTATGAGCATATTTAAGAAAAAAGTACTGCTTTTTTCCGACTTTTTTCATAGTTGCGACAGATTTTTCTTGATTCGATAGATTACCTCACCATTTTGGGTTATTCCGCGAAGCGGTTTATCTGGCCTTGAGGCCTTTATCCGGAGTTGTTTGCTTTGAGTGCCGCAAGGCATTGATGA
>JAUNQM010000021.1:8120-15246 GCA_030536165.1 Prevotellaceae bacterium
GGGCTATGCGGCAATAACTCGTTATTGGCACATAGCCACAAGCATAGCATAGACTCAAAGAGTCAAAGCAAACGACTACGTTTATTCTTCTTATATGCAAGATTGCATGGTGTAGTGGCACTTGTGGCATATTCGAGCCCTTCACACCTCAGGTGTTTCGCTTGTCACACCTCAGGTATGACCATAGTTCACACCTGAGGTGTGGCGGAGGTAACTCGTAAGGTGTGAAAGGCTAAAAAATGTGAAAAAGTAGGACTTTTTTTCGTTTTGTGCTCATATTTGCATCGCGAAAGGCAGGGCTATAGTTCTTCTTCGAAGAACAGGAGATGTGTGCCGCCTGCCTTGCGAACAAACATTATTTCTAACTTAAAAATCTAAAACTATGGCAATTACATTTAGTGTGTCTCGTATTCGAGACCCAAGAACTAACAATGGAGTTACGAAAATCTACCCCCGTGCACAGACGACAGAGACGGTCGCTCTTGATGCCGTGGCGGAGTATGCTGCGCGTCACTACGGCCTCACGTTGGACGAAAATACCATCCGTGGGGCTGTCAGTGCGCTGCAGAAGTCGGTCGTCGATATACTATCAGACGGCAAGCGTGTGAGCCTGGGAAGCCTCGGCACGTTCGCTTATCACATAAAAAGCAAAGGCATGTCGCCGTCAGAGTGTACCACGAATGGCTTCATGGCATCGCGGAATATCGACGATGTGACGGTGAGATGGATTCCAAATGAGGCGATGAAGTCGCTTATGCGCGGCAGGGATGTGCATTTCAAGCAACTCACAACGAGGAGGATGCGCCGACTTGCTTTGAAGGCGAGCAGCACGAATGAGCTTGTCGTAAGGTTATAAATGGCTTAGTCTTTCCAGAATCCTCTGGTGAAGATAACGAGGACGGAGAAGATTTCAAGACGTCCGATGAGCATGAGCGACGAGCATAACCACTTGCCTGCGAGCGGAATTGTGTCCCAGCCGAAGATAGAATCTATGTTTGGTCCGAAGGCTGGTCCGCAGTTGCTTATGCAGCTTATAGTCACCTCAAAGGCTATGTCGAGGTGCATACCCATAGCTACAAACGCTATCGAAGCGACGACAATAATGAAGAAATAAAGCGATATAAACGCTGAGAGGGTCGGCTGCACCGAACGTGTCATCACTTCGCCGTTGACGCGGATAGGGAGCACTGCGTTAGGGTGCAGTATGCGACGGAATTCATTGCGTATGTTCTTGAAAGTCATCACCACGCGGATGCTCTTTATACCGCCGCTCGTACTGCCCGAACATGCGCCCGACATCATGCAGAAGAAGAGCATAATCCATGCAAATTCAGGCAGGTAGGTGAGGTCTTCTGAATAGAATCCAGTGGATGTTATCACGGAGATAGTCTCAAACAGAGCGCTGCGTACGGCGTGTTCTACGCTGATGTTGTAGTGGTTGAAGAACGAGATTGCAAGCACAATCGACACTACGATGACCATTCCGAGATAGAATTTCACCTCAGAATTCTTGTAAATCTGGCGGAACTTCCACTTGAAAAGCACGGAATAAAGTATGGTGAAATTGATTCCGGAAAGGAGCATGAAGATGATTTCCACGTATTCGATTGTGACAGAATTGAAGTGTGCAATGCTATCGCCGTAAGGTGAATGTCCGCCTGTCGCTGTGGTAATCATCGAGTGGTTGATTGCGTCAAAAATGCCCATTCCAGCGAGAGATAAACACAGACAGCATGCAACGGTAAGCGTCAAATACATCACCCAAATCCACTTTGAATTCGTGCGGATGCGAGGGTGAAGGTGGTTCTTTGTCGGACCTGTTGACTCAGCGGCGAATATCTTCACGTCGCCATCGGCAAACGACGGCAGAATGGCTATGGTGAAGAACACGATTCCCAAACCTCCTATCCACTGCGCCAATGAGCGCCAGAAGAGAAGTCCATGCGGCATCTCAACGTTGAATGTGGAAAGACCAGTGGTAGTGAAGTTCGACATTGCCTCGAAGAATGCATCGGAGAAGGTAGGGATGTAACCGCTTATAATATAAGGTAGAGTGCCGAAAAGCGAGAAGACAATCCATGTGGAGGCTACCACGAGGTATGAGTCGCGGCGGTTGAGTCTGTTCTGCGCGTCGCGGCCACAATAGCAAAGAATGACACCTCCGAGCGACGTTGCAACAGCAGACATGGCAAACGAGAGCACGTCGTCGTCGCCATAATAGAGCGACACTGACATGCATGCCAGCATCAGCAGTGCTTCGAAGTAAAGCAAGCAGCCGAGTATCTTTGCTACAAGTCTGAGGTTGCGCATGGAAATTTTTATTTGCGGTTGTACGGTTTTTGCCCTCCCCTAACCCCTCCCCGTAGGAGGGGAACTAACTCTCCCCTACGGGGGGAGATGGAGGGGGCATTGCGGTTATACGGTTTAGCGGCTTTATTTTGGAGTTAAGGAGTTGAAGGAGTTAAGACATGTGCATTGCACTTGAAACTTGAAACCTTAAACCTCCCTATGTGAAATACTTCTCCATCTTGCGAATCATGGTCTCGTGGAAGAAGACTACTGCGCGGTCGCCAGGTAGGATTTGTGTGTTGCCCGACACGAGTATGCCTTCACCGTCGCGTATCAGTCCACCGATGTTCATGTCCGACGGAAGTTTCAGGTCTTTTACCAATGCTTTTGTTACGCGTGCGTTCTTTGCCACGACGAACTCAGCTACGTCAGCATCTACGGTCATCATAAACTTCACGTCCTTCACGTCAGCCTTCAAGGTCTTCTGGTAGATGTGGCTCGCTGTGATAGTGCGTTTGTTGATGATTGTGCCGATGTCCATGTTCTCAGCCATGCTTACGTAGTCAAGGTTCTCAACCATTGCAACAGTCTTTCTCACGCCAAGCCGCTTGGCAGTAAGGCATGCGAGTATGTTGGTTTCGGAATTGCTCGTGAGTGCTACGAAAGCCTGCGTCTTTGCAATGCCTTCGTCGGTAAGCAGATTGATGTCTCGCCCATCGCCGTTGATAATCATTGTGCTGTCGTCGTCGAAGAGTTCGTTGAGTTCCTCGCAACGCTTCTCGTCGCTTTCGATTATCTTGACCTTGAACTTGCCTTGCATAGCCTTTGCCGCACGCACGGAAGTCTTGCCACCTCCGATTATGATTACGTTGCGAACGTCAGGGTATGTCTCTTTGCCCACGATTTCCCTTATATAAGGTATCTGTTGCTTCGTGGTCATAAAGTAAGCGATATCGTACAGTTGGAGCTTGTCGTTGCCACTCGGTATGATGGTCTCGCCGTTGCGCTTGATGGCTACGATATGGAATGGGTCGGTAGGGCCGCATATCTCTGACAGAGGTTTGTCAAGAATCCTGCACAGTTCGCGCAACTTCACGCCGAGAAGAATGAGCGTGCCGTTATAGACATCCCAACGCATTCGTGCCCAGCTTGTGTGGAGCGATGATTCAATATCGAGTCCTGCGAGATATTCAGGATAGACGACATCATCAATGCCTGCTCCTAAAAGCAATTCTTTTGTGTGAGGATTCAGGTATTCAGGATTGTCAACGCGGGCAATCGTCTTTTTTGCACCGAGGGCATGAGCCAGAACACAACTCGTGATGTTTATGTTCTCGTCGGCATTCACACCCACAAAGAGGTCGGCACTCTGGACTCCTGCGTCCTTGAGCACCTGTATGCTCGTAGGCGAAGCATTGACCGTCATGAGGTCGAAACTACCTGAAAGATAGTTGAGTTTCTCTTCGTTCTCATCGACGAGCACGACGTCTTCCTTGTCTTTCAGCAGTAGTGTTGCAAGGTGCAAGCCTATGCCGTTGGCGCCTGATATAACTGTCTTCATATCTTTTGCGGTTGTGCGGTTTTTGCCCTCCCCTAACCCCTTCCCGTAGGAGGGAAACTGGGCTCTCCCCTACGGGGGGAGATGGAGGGGGCATTGCGGTTGTACGGTTTTATATCAATTAGCAATCACATTATTATATATAGAGTCCTCATCCATGCCTAACATCTTCATCAACTCTGGCACAGAACCATGCTCGACAAACTTATCAGGAAGTCCGAGACGAACAATCTCGCAGCCTTCATTGTGGCCGTGGTCTGCCATCCATTCTGTAACGGCAGTACCGAGTCCACCAGTCCTGACTCCGTCTTCTATTGTAATGATACGTCGGAACTTCTTTTCTGCCACCTCGTTCATGATGCTTTCGTCGAGCGGTTTGAGGAATCGCATATCATAGTGAGCGACTGAAAGTCCATTGCTTTCTGCCCTTGCTACAGCCTTAGCAGCCACATTGCCTATCGGTCCGAGAGTCAATACAGCCACATCATTGCCATCATGAAGTCGGCGACCTGTGCCCACCTTTATCTCCTCGAATGGACATTCCCAGTCGATGAGTACGCCTCTGCCACGCGGATAACGAATGACGAACGTGCCCATGTTAGGCATCTGCGCTGTGTACATAAGGTGGCGAAGTTCGTGCTCATCCATAGGCGAGGCAATGGTGACATTAGGAATCGGACGAAGATATGCAAGGTCAAAAGCACCGTGATGAGTAGGTCCGTCTTCGCCAACGATTCCTGCTCTGTCGAGGCATATCACCACATGGAGATTCTCGATTGCTACGTCGTGGATGATGTTGTCGTAAGCACGTTGGGCAAACGAACTATATATGTTGCAGAAAGGAACGAGTCCTTCCTTTGCCATTCCACCAGAGAAAGTCATGGCATGACCTTCAGCTATGCCGACGTCAAACGCACGTTCAGGCATTGCCTTCATGAGAATGTTCATCGAACATCCTGTTGGCATGGCAGGAGTTACGCCAACAATCTTCTCGTTTGAGCGTGCAAGTTCGAGCAGAGTATTGCCGAACACATCCTGGAACTTCGGTGGACGAGGCTGGCTCGATGTTTCTCTTTCGCCAGTTTCTGGGTCGAAAAGTCCTGGTGCATGGAAGATTGTCGGGTTCTCCTCTGCAGGTTTATAGCCTTTGCCTTTCTTCGTGTGAAGGTGGAGAATCTTTGGCCCCGACATGTTTTTTATCTCGTTCAGCACACGGACAATCTCAATGACATCGTGCCCATCGTATGGTCCGAAGTATCTGATGTCCATGCCTTCAAATATGTTTTGCTGCTGTGCGAGCAAAGACTTCACAGAGTTGTTGAATCTCAATATAGTGCGGCGGCGCTTGTCGTCGAGCATGCCCTTGTCGTGGAGCCAGTTCGCTGCCTTGAACCTCAGTCTGTTGTATTTCTCGTTTGTGTTGAGGTGGAGCAGATAGTGCTTCAGTCCTCCCACACTTCGGTCGATGCTCATATTGTTATCATTGAGAACGATGAGCATGTCGTTTGGTTGCGACGAAGCATTGTTGAGTCCTTCGTAAGCAAGTCCGCCACTCATGGCACCATCGCCGATGACTGCTACGATGTGACGCTGCTTATGCTGCTCATTGTGCGGAAGCATCTTCTCTGCCACAGCCATGCCAAGAGCTGCAGAAATAGAATTGCTTGCATGACCGCACGTAAAGGTGTCGTACTCACTCTCCGACGGTGACGGGAATGGCTTCAGCCCCTTAAACTTCCTGTTTGTGTTGAACTGCTCTCGCCTTCCAGTCAGTATCTTATGCCCGTAGGCTTGATGTCCCACGTCCCAGACAAGCTTGTCGTTAGGCGTCTCATAGACATAATGCAGTGCAACCGTGAGTTCAATGGCTCCAAGCGAACTGCCAAGATGACCTGGGTTCTCCGACAGTTCTTCAACAATGAACTGGCGAAGCTCCTCGCACACTTGTGGCAATTGCTTGATGTCTAAACGCCTGAGGTCGTATGGTGAGTTGATATTATCTAACAGTTGCATTCGCTTCTCTTATAGATGCTATAGACTTAATAGACGCTATAGTCATTTTATTGTAATCTTTTCTCCATTTACCACAACATTGTTTGTGGTGATGTCCTTTACATTCTTTGTCACCACTCCATTGTCGGCAGTGATGTTCACATTGTTCATTATGATTTCCTTGACAGGCATCTCTGGCAGACCGTTCATGTAGATGGCACGCTTTGCGCCTTGGCAAATCACGTTGTCCATGTAAATCTGTCGGAAGCTTGGTGTCTCTTCTGTTACAGGAGGCACAGGGTCAGATTCCTTTGAGCCAGTAAGGTAACCTTCGAGTACTGAACGGTTGGCATAGTAAAGGTCGAAGGTAACAGCATCACCGGCAATGTCAATCATATTGATATCTTTAATATGGATATTCTCAACGACACCGCCTCTGCCACGTGTTGATTTGAAGCGCAAGCCTGCATCTGTGCCAATGAAAGTGCAGTTGCGTATGAGTATGTTCTTCACGCCAGACGACATCTCACTACCGATAGTGAAACCTCCGTGTGCATGGAAGACAGTACAATTTTCAATCAACACATTCTGGCATGGAGCATGAAGGTCGCGGCCTTCCTTGTTTCTTCCTGCCTTGATGCAGATGCCATCGTCGCCAACGTCGAATGTGGTGTTGCGTATCACGGCTCCGTCGCAACATTCAAGGTCAATGCCATCACCGTTCTGCGAATACCACGGATTGCGCACGTTCACGCCCTCTACGGTGACGTTCTTACACATAAACGGATGGAGATTCCACGCTGGTGAGTTGCTGAATGTTGCATCTTGCAGCAGCACTCGCTCGCATTTCACGAAGTCGAGCAATACAGGACGAGTCTGTGCTCTTTCCTTAATCTCTGGGAACCAAACATCTTTCTCAACCGTTCCGCCCTTCTTCTGCAGTTCCTTCCACTGACCTTCTGTCAGTTTTGAATGCTTCACTGGGCGCCATTCCTGGCCGTTTCCGTCGAAGCTTCCTTTTCCTGTAATGGCAATGTCATGCTTGTTGATGGCATAGAGAGGCGACATCTTCTTGTGAATCTTGTTGCCTTCATACACCGTCTCTATGTCTTTGTAAGCATTGTAGTCTGAGGTAAACAGCACGAGCGCGCCTGATTCTACATGCAACTCGCAGTTGCTTTCAAACTCAATCGGTGCCGTGTTCCAGATTCCTGCAGGCACAATAAGTCGTCCGCCGCCCTTCAATGCAAGCGCTTTCATAGCCTTGTTGAAGTCGCCGTTGAAGTC
>JAUNQM010000240.1 GCA_030536165.1 Prevotellaceae bacterium
AAGTTTATTTCATTTTATGGCATCTTGCAACTGCTGGAAAATGCTTTTCATACCACTAATTGACGGATGCCCATTCTGCTTGTCGATGTCATGGAGTTCAATGAGCTGCACCTTGTAATGCTTACAGATAACACGGAACGACTCATTGATTTCCTCCTTCAGTTCAGAGTTGAGAATGGCATAAATCTTTGCCTTGCGGTATTTCTTTTTTAAATTCTTCAGCAGACATGCAAGTGCAGGACGGAACGACTTGCAATCTTCCTTTGTCCATTTTGAATACTGATAGTCGCCAATCGGAGAATTTGCCCATGCATCGTTTGTACCACCAAACACGAATATGATATCTGGCTTCCCAAGTCTGTCAATCCTGGCATTGAAAGAAGATGCGCTTGAATCCATGTGCATGTAGCCAGTGTTGCAGATAGTTGTACCGCCCCATGAATCATTCGCTTCAAGTTGACAGCCATTGGCTTTGATGTATAAGTCCCACCACGTCTGCGACGGTTCCTTCACGTCATTGCGGTCATTAGGATAGAAAGGCGCATATCCTTCTGGATTAAGTCCTTGAAATGTGGAATAAGAGTCGCCGAGTATCGACACCTTCTTCTGTGCCGAAGCAATCATTGCTGCTGTCATCAACAACATACAGAGAAAAAATCTTTTGTTCATAGTGCTTCACATTAAATAAAACTTTGCAAAGATACAAATTTCTCTCGAATTGTAGAAGCTCTGTCTTGTTTTTTCACCAAACAGACACAATCTTATCTCGGTGTTACGAGTTTGCCTTGAAGGAGGTCCTAAATCAAGTTGCCGAGAACTGCGCTTCGCTTGCTCGGCATCTCCTTGCAGCTCGGGCATATCAAGCAGACTTGATGCCTCTCGCTGTTGCGTCGATTCAAGATGACGAAAAGGGAGGGAGAAATACCGTAAACCGTTATGCATATATCCATCGTGTCAGGATTCTGCATAAAAAAAATTACCAATTCAGTGTGAATTTTATAAGAATAACTCCAAGACTCATTGCTGTTTCAATAAATTATCTTATCTTTGCAGTCGTGAAACAATAAATGCTATACAACAATTAAATATATGAAAAAGATTACAATCGTGGCTTTGTTATTGACGGTGTCAATGCTGACCAGTGCACAAAACCTGCATTATATGAGCATTAACGGTGCTTATTACGAGAACGGTATGCTATTTGATTACGTCAATGGCAACAAATACGTTGACTTGGGTGATGCAATCATATGGTCAGCCTTGGACCTTGGCAGCAATAGCGTGTTGGAGAAAGGCGGCAAATACACCATGGCCGAAATAGCAAAAGAAATTAAAAGTCATTGGGATGACAGTTGGCGACTGCCAACATTGGAGGAGTGGAAAGCGATAAAGAATCTGGCTTTTGTTGAGAACTACAAAAATACTGGCGTTCCAGGTTATACCATAACAGGCAATGGGCAAACAATGTTTATACCCTTAGAAGACCCTGCTTTGTATGAGACAAATAATAATGTATCATACAAGACTTCAGATCCAGAATTGTGTATCAATTGGAATAGGAATTCGATGTTTTATGAAGGGGCATCGTATGAGAACTATAAAGTTAGGACGCGCCTTGTTAAGCAATCCTCGGCTCACGAAGGGATGACGCTAACTGTCTATGCAGATGGATGCGATGAGCCCAACCGTATGCTCGGTCTTAAGACTGGCGACAAAGTCGTTGTAACAGCAATTCCAGGTACCATCGGGCTTCCTTTTAGGGGATGGCAAGACGGTAATACCGATAATCCACGCACCGTCGTCATTGCTACCGAAGACCTCACATTGACAGCATTCTTCTACAATGATTTACAGAAGTTCAAGGACGAGGCAATCCAGAGAATAATTGCCACGAAAAAGAACTATGATACAAAATACATCAATAATATCGTACAAACCTATGTCACACAGATTGAAAACGTAACGCATTACAACGACATAGAGCCGATAGAACATGATGCACAAACCGCTATCAATGCAGCGATATCACAGGCAAATACAGTTCTTGGCAAACTTGGTCAGGCACAAAACGAATGCCCTGCTGTGGTTATCACAAAAGACGGTGAAACCATCACCATCTGCAACCCAGATCAGGTAAAGTTCATCAAGAGACAGTAGATTCTATTGAGAATCATCTTTACAAACCTATGTCAAAAAGTATCGTTGTTAAAGAACAATGGTCGATTTTTGCATACCACACCACGCCATCCAGAACAGTCCCATCCATCCCCCCGAAGAGAAAAACGGTTATGGGTTTCATGTTTCATGTGCAGAACATAACCTATAACCTTAAACCTGATACTTGAAACCTTTAACCAATAACCTAAAACCTTCTTTTTCTATTGAAGAACACAAAGAATCAGAATGAATATGAGAACATCAAATCAATTCTACCAGCATCGCCTCTGTCTGTCTCACCTGTAAGATTCAATGTTACCGGATTGCGCTGACGTTGCCACCTTGAGCCTCGCAGGTATTCAAGTCCAACAGTGCAGTAATCGTTCACATGATAGAAAGTATTTACCACAATATAAGAACTGCGGCGATAATCCAACTTCTTGCATGCTGCTATTACGTCCTTAGTCTTACTTGCAATTCCATCAAGCGACTGGTACTTGTCAAGGTCAATATTAAGAAGTCCCACAGCAGCAGCCGATGAGAACTTGTTATTCCATTTATATTGCATACCTACATATCCACCATAAACCGGCACAGTCTTCATCTTGTACATTTGCTCGCCATGAACAATGTCACCCCTGCAAGGCACAAGGTCAAGCTTTTGCGAAGAACAGTCGCGCACATAGTTCTGAATTCCCTTTCCATAGATAGACTGGAAGGTTACGAAGAAATCTGGCGTGATATTCCATTTTCCACTCAACGAAAATCCATAACCAAGTTCATACTTTGACGAACCATCTAAATTAAGTAGTCCTTCGATAGGAGTGTCAATTGACCAATATGACAAAGACCTCAGCATGGCAGATGCCTGCAAGTGCCCCCAATTACCTTTGAAAACACCACGCATGGCAAAATCTGGTATTGGCGTATATTCATTAGATATATTAATCGAAGATAAATCCTCAATTGTCAACTCTGGTTTTTCGGCAGCTACACCAATAAGCCAATGCTTGCCTAATTCTGCCGTATATCCTATTAAGGGATGTGTCTTGCTGACAGCCGTATTTATACCCTTGAGGTCAACCAAATGGATACCAGCAGCCAAGTCCATAAAGAATGAATAAGTGGAACCTATTGACAGACCACCGTATGAAGCGTATGCCTGATCAAGTTCTATCTTATTCTCATCATTGTTTGAAATACCGATATATGCCGTGAAAAACCGCTTACCCAGTTTTATCTTGCTCTTGACATATAGGTTAGACGATGCGACATTGATTCCAAAATGTGAAGCTCTCTCCGAAGGCACAGGAATATCCCATGATGAAAATTTATTATGATTAACCGCTCCACCAACGTCATTGAATGCTGTTATGCGGAATTTGCCACCAATGCCAAACATGAATGTCTCATCTTCGTTAGTAATCATGAAGCGAGGATCGCTCTTGTCGGCAAAAGCCTTCTGGAAGAAGCCCACTTCAGGGCGATAGTCGTCCCATGCCGTTTTGTTTTCTTTCACCTTAACGCCCAAGATAGTCGTATCCCTTACCGAAGATTCTTCATCAATATCAGACTGAGCCTGAGCAGCCTTCATTGGCAGACAAGAAGCTATCAATGCGATGATAAATAATAAGCCCTTCATATTTTTTCATAATTAAAATTTTCACTGCGAAAGTAAGAAAAAAAGCGGAAAATACAAACTAAAACGGCTGAATAATAGAAAAGACAGCAAAAAAACAAAAAAAAATGCAAATAACAATTGTAGTT
>JAUNQM010000241.1 GCA_030536165.1 Prevotellaceae bacterium
TCGGAAATAAAAATAAAAATCTTTGTCTTTTATTTTGTATTTCGCTCAACTTGCAGTATCTTTGCACTCAAATTGAACTTATTATAATATACAATATGGCACAGGAAGATGTTTTTAAGAAGATTGTTTCCCATTGCAAGGAATATGGGTTCGTCTTTCCAAGCAGCGACATTTATGATGGTCTTGCTGCTGTTTATGACTATGGTCAGAATGGTGTTGAACTGAAAAACAATATAAAGGAGTATTGGTGGAAGAGTATGGTTCTGCTTCACGACAACATCGTGGGCATCGACTCTGCAATCTTCATGCACCCAACAATATGGAAGGCTTCAGGCCACGTTGATGCTTTCAACGATCCTCTCATCGACAATCGCGATTCGAAGAAGCGCTATCGTGCAGACGTGCTTATCGAGGATCAGATAGCAAAGTACGATGAAAAGATTGAGAAGGAAGTAGCAAAGGCTCGCAAGCGTTTTGGCGAAAGCTTCAATGAGGAGCAGTATCTTGCAACTTCACCTCGCGTGAAGGAGATTGTTGACAAGCGCGATGCATTGCATCAGCGTTTTGCCGACGCGATGAACAAGATGGACCTTGAGGAACTCCGCCAGATTATCCTTGACGAAGAAATCGTTTGCCCTATCAGCGGCACAAGAAACTGGACAGAGGTTCGTCAGTTCAACCTTATGTTCTCAACAGAATTTGGCTCTACAGCTGAAGGTGCGAGCAAGGTTTATCTTCGCCCAGAGACAGCACAGGGTATATTCGTAAACTACCTTAACGTGCAGAAGACAGGTCGCATGAAGCTTCCTTTCGGTATTGCACAGATAGGTAAGGCTTTCCGTAATGAAATCGTTGCACGCCAGTTCATTTTCCGTATGCGTGAGTTTGAGCAGATGGAGATGCAGTTCTTCGTAACGCCAGGCACAGAGATGGAATGGTTTGCAAAGTGGAAAGAGACTCGTATGAAGTGGCATCAGGCACTCGGTTTCGGTGCAGAGAACTATCGTTTCCATGACCATGAGAAACTGGCTCACTATGCTAATGCTGCCACAGACATAGAGTTCAAGATGCCGTTTGGATTCAAGGAAGTTGAAGGCATCCACTCACGTACTAACTTCGACCTTTCACAGCATGAGAAGTTCTCTGGCCGTGGTATTAAGTACTTCGACCCAGCAACAAACGAAAGCTACGTGCCATACGACATCGAAACTTCAATCGGTGTTGACCGTATGTTCCTTTCTATCATGTGCCACGCTTATCAAGAGGAGCAGCTGGAGAATGGCGAGACACGCGTAGTGCTTCGTCTGCCTGCAGCACTTGCACCTGTGAAGCTTGCCGTACTTCCACTCGTGAAGAAAGATGGACTTCCAGAGAAGGCACAGGAGATAATCAACAACCTGAAGTTCCACTTCAACTGTAAATACGACGAGAAGGACACCGTGGGCAAGCGCTATCGCCGTCAGGACGCAATAGGTACACCTTATTGTGTTACTGTTGACTATGATTCACTCAAGGATGACTGCGTGACTCTCCGCTTCCGCGACACTATGGAACAGGAACGCGTGAAGATTTCAGAGCTTCAGAGCATCATTGAGGATAAGGTTTCTATCGCTTCACTACTCAAAAAGATTCAGTAATGGCTATGGGATATAGGTTGTGGATTATAGGTCTCTTTGCTGTTGTAAGCGCTTTGACTTTCACCTCATGCTCGGAAAGCAGCGATGAGGAAGAGGAATATGCTGACTGGCAGAACAAGAACGAAACCTATTTCAACACAGTTGCACAGACAGCACGCACGGCTATTGCCCAGGGCGATAATACTTGGAAAAGTTTCCTCACCTACACGAAAGTGGATAGCGCAAAGGCAACTATTGCCGACTCTATATTTGTAAAGGTGATAGAGGAAGGCAAGGGCGCTGGATGTCCGGTTTATACTGACTCCGTGAAGGTGCATTACTGCGGAAGGCTTATTCCGTCGAAGTCATACGCAGAGGGTTTTGTCTTCGACAAGACTTACTCTGGCAATGTGTTTGATGCAAAGGTGAGCTACCCAGAGAAGTTTACGGTCAATGGTGTTGTGATAGGCTTTGCTACTGCACTCATGCATATGCATATCGGCGATCACTGGATGGTTTATATCCCTTCTAACCTCGCGTACGGAAGTGCTGCACAAACTAATATACCGGCATATTCGACGCTCGTATATGAGATGCAGCTCGACTCATATTTCCGTGTCGGAACTCAAACGCGGAATTAAACAATCGTAATCAAGAATGTGGAATTAGAAATGAATGCATTTCTAATTCCACATTCTTTTTTTATCTACAGCAAACTATGGACAAAGGAAAGAACACATTATTATACCTACTGAAAGTGCATTTTGCGGGGCTTGCTGTCCTGACCATCTTGCGCGTCATATTATATTATGTAAATAGCAGTTTTGTCACGCCTGAGGCAAGCGGCGACTTGTCGCTTCTGCTTACGGTTTTCGTGCGCGGCGTATGGTTTGATAATGTGATGGCTTGCTACATTATGATTCTTCCCCTTGCCGTATGTTTTATAGGTTATCTGTTTGGCTATCTTGGTCGATGGATAATGCAACCCGTGAAACTTTGGTTTCAGATTCTTTGGTCGGTTGTCATCTTCATTTCCATTGCCGACATACCTTATTTCCAATATTTCTTCAAGCACCTTAATTCAAGCATCTGGAACTGGGCAGAGTATGGCACTACGACCCTCGGCATGCTCTTTGGCGAAGCCGCTTACTATCCGCCAATGATAATGGCGATAGTGATTATCGCCCTTTTCTGCATTCTTATAAATCACTTCACAAAAACCTATAACCGTACAACCGTACAACCGCATAACCGTATCATCGGTGGAGTTATTGGCCTTTTGCTTATCGGTCTTTGCATCTTCGGCATTCGCGGAAGGGCGGGGTACAACCCAATAAAGGTCAGCGCTGCCTATTTCTGTGAGGATGCATTCCTCAATCAACTTGGCGTAAATCCTACGTTTAACCTACTCACAAGTACCCTCGACGATATGCGTCCAGAAAACAAAGAATTGAAACTTATGGACACAGACGAGGCGTTGAAGAAAGCCGGCGAGTTCTATGGATGGGAACTAACAACCCCAAACCAACAACCTCAAACCCAAAAAAATGTCGTTCTCATCCTTATGGAGTCAATGACTGCTAACCTTATGACCGAGTTTGGTAACGAGAAGCATCTCACGTCTTTCCTCGACAGCCTTGCGCAGCATTCGATTCTTTTCACCAACTGCTATTCCGCAGGCATCCACACAAATCACGGACTCTTTGCCACGCTCTATTCATATCCGGCACTCATGGAGCGAAATATGATGAAGGGTACAAACATTCCGCATTACCACGGCTTGCCTAACACGCTGAAAGAAAACGGCTACCGCACCATGTTCTTCATGACTCACGAGTCGCAATACGACAACATGAACGCCTTCTTCCGCACCAACGGCTACGATGAAATCTACTCGCAGGAAGACTATCCTGCCGACAAGATTGCGAATAATTTCGGCGTGCAAGACGACTTCCTTTTCCATTACGCAATAGACAAACTGAAGACCGACAACCGTACAACCGCACAACCGCACAACCGAAAAAGCCCATTCTTCGCCACACTTCTAAGCATCAGCAACCATCCTCCATACGTCATTCCTGAGTGGTTCAAGGCTAAGAGCAAGGCTGATGAAGACCGCATTGTGGAGTATGCTGACTATAGTTTGCAGCAGTTCTTCAACGAAGCAAAGCGTCAGCCGTGGTATGATAATACGATATTTGTGCTACTTGCCGACCACGGCAAACTCATAGGCAAGGCGGAAAACGAGATGCCACAAAGCTATAATCACATACCTCTGCTTATTTTTTATCCAGGCGTCG
>JAUNQM010000242.1 GCA_030536165.1 Prevotellaceae bacterium
GAACTTGTGGATGAAGTCTATGTATTTGCTGTTGCCGAAGAATGCGTCGTGCGTAGCCATGTCATCGTCGAACACTCCTATAGGCTCTTCCATGTAGTTGTCAATCTTTTTGATATCGTCAGCGAAATAAGCCATATATTCAGCCGATGGTTCGTAGCTGTCAGTCTCGTGAAGTGAACCTTGCAGCGTTTTCTTCTTGCCTTCGATGCTCACCGTCAGTTCTGCTACGCGATGAGCTTTGTTTGCAGGATTGAGCATCCATACGTCGTTGCCTTCAATATTTGTTATCTTTTGGCAATACTTCTGATGGTCATGGCCAAACATAATGGCATCGAAACCTGGAACTTCTCTCGCCACTTGCTCTGCCTCGTTTTCGCAATATGTGTCTGTCGTGATGCCACCTTTAAGACCAGAATGGAAAAGACCGATGATGACATCTGGCTTCTCTTTCTTCTTGATTATTTCAATCCACTTCTTGCATGATGCCTTGATGTCTTCAAACTCAAGTCCACTCCACAGCTTCTCACTGAGCCAGTTTGGTATGGCTGGCGTGAGCATGCCCAAGACTGCCACCTTCACGCCTTTTCTCTTATATATATAATAAGGTATAGCATACGGCTTGCCTGTATTCTTTTCTATGATGTTCGCACCGAGTGTTGGGCATTTGACTTCCTTGCCCCACTTGTCATAGACGGCATGACCAGTCTCAACATCGTGGTTGCCAAAAGTCTGTGCATCGTAGCGCATATAGTTCACCACCTTTGCAGCCACATTCTCTTCGTCGATATTGACAAAATTGTAGAAGTATGAGCATGGCTCGCCTTGCAGAATATCACCTGCATCAAGCAACAGAAGGTTGTCGCCATAGACCTTCCGCTGTTCCTCTACGTATGCATATACCTTTCCCATGTTAGGGAAGAATGCACCGTGCACGTCACTTGTTTCTACGATTTTGAGATTGACTGTCCGCGCATTGCTTGCCAGACAGATAAATAGTAATGCAATAAAATAAAGTTTCTTCATTATATATTATATTTAACTTTGAACTTCAATATTCCCTCCATTCGGGGGAGGGGTAGGGTGGAGCCTCTTATGCCTAATTTCCCATTATAATCTTTGCCACAGCAGTGATGTCGGCAACAGTTATGTCATTGTCGCCGTCGGCATCGGCTGCACGTCTGTTGAAAGGCTGAGGATTGCCGCCGAGTATGTACGATGCAATGGCTGTGATATCTGCCACATCTACTTCGCCATCAGTGTTGGCATCGCCTACAAGATAGTCAGTACCAATCACATTTATCTTCAATGTGTCGGTAATGCTCTCGCCAGAGAAGTCGCTCATCGTCTTCAATATCACCTCGTAGAGTCCTGCTTCGGTAGGTTTCCCTGTTAGTGTCAAGGTGCTGAGGTCATTGTCTTTCGTTTGCGTCAGACCTATTCCCCCTGGCGAAGTTATCTTTGTCGCTCCATCTTTGTATGCCATGCTGAATGCCGCACTTCCGCAGTTCACCCACCTCATTGTTATCGTCTCGATGCTGTCGCCAAGCACTACCGTTTGTTCCTGATTTGCAGTTAGACATTCCATCTCCGACTTCACGAAGTCAGGCAGATAGTATCCGAGGTGTGGCGGCTGGTTGTAGCAGCACTGCTCTGCTGCCACTGACAGGCGATAAATGTTGTCGTGCATCAGCGTCGGGATGCGCATCTTTGTCGTTTCGGTTGTGGTATAGATGTTGAGTGTGGCATTATCTGTAGTAGAATACTCCAACACTTCCTCGCGCCAGTCGCCGAAGATGTCGGCACTAAGGCACGGTGTGGATTTCGTCGAGTTGCAGCTGCCAGCGTTGTTCCATGTCGAAGAGCCGAAGTTCACCAATGTCGTTGTTCCGTTGTTCGATGAGTTCCACTTTGTAATAGAGGTGCCGTCAAGAAGTTCGTCGCTTACGTCACCATCCCAATACACTCTGAAATTTTTGCTCGGTCTGTTCGTTGTGACATTGTCGCCCTTGCAGTTTCGCAGATAGCTTACGCCCGACCACATTTCGTAGCCACGGTATTTTGTACTGATGTCGGCTGCAATACCGCGACCGTTGTCGTCGCTTGTAAAGCCACGCACAAGTATCTCGCCCGTAGCAGCATCGTGCATGTCGTCGCCAAACTTACCATCCTCGTGAGGCATGAACACCTCGAGTCCTGGCCTGTCTGGATCCATATCTGCAAGGTGCAGGGCATCGCCATGTCCGAGTCCTGTGCTATAGATTTGGTTTCCGTCGTGGTCAATGGCAGCAGAGCCATAGATTATCTCGTCGCATCCGTCGCCATCCACGTCGCCAGCCTCAACGGCATGCGCACCTTGTCCGTATGCCGTGTGGCTTGATGTGTTCTCACCAGAAGTGTTCGGAACCCTCAGTCGGCTGTAGTTCTTCTTTGTGCCAGTAGAGTCCGTCAGCTGGTATATTGTCTCTGATGAAGCATGATGCAGCCACTTCGTGCGCAGCTTGCCGCCTTCATATTTCACAGCCCAAAGAAATGCCCTCGTGTAGTATCCACGGCACATTATTGCGCATGGCAAGGCTTCAGCGCCATCAATGTATGCCACCGTAGCAAGGTATCTGTCGCAGCGATTGCCATAGTCGTCGCCCCAGTATGACTTATTTGAGCCGCTCGGTGCTCCGCCTATCTCACCCGCACGATTAGGATTATAGAAAACAGTGTGAACAGCCTTGCCCGTCTCGCCGTTGAATACCGTGAGATATTCTGCACCAGCGAGCACGTAGCCACTCGAATTGCGATGGTCTTTCGTGTTATCTACATTCCTTATTTCGTCCTCATCGGCAGCGAGGCAGACGTAATTGCCTGCGCCATCCTTACTGCCTGGGGCAGTCTTGCAAATCATTTCAGCCTTTCCGTCCTTGTCGAAATCGAACACAAGAAACTGCGTGTAGTGTGCGCCGGCACGAATATTCACACCGAGGTCGATGCGCCAGAGTTTCGTACCGTTTAGCTTGTAGCAGTCGAGATATACGTTGCCAGTATATCCGTCGTTGCTATTATCCTGCGAGTTCGTCGGGTCCCATTTCACTATAATCTCATATTCACCGTCGCCATCCACGTCGCCCACGCTGCAATCGTTAGGCACGTACGAGTAACTGCCGCTCTTGTTTGTTCCGCCCTGCGGACGGTCGAGTTTCAGTTTCATCACGCGATTGCCCCATTTCGTTGCTGTGGTAGAATCGGTGGGGATGCCATCCTGTAAAGCCACGAGCTTATATTCTGCCGAAGTAGATACGCCTGAATGAAGATAACTCGTCGGACTGTTAAGCCCAAACGTCTTTATGCGGTTGCCATTGTAGTAGAGGTCGAACGAGGTATCGTTGTTGTCTGTGCCGAGGAATCGCCACGAAATAAAGTTACCTTGACTCGTAGGCACAACCACCATGCCGCGGTTCAGGTTTTCCATCTGTAGCTTGTTCGTTTTCAGGCTTGCAGCATTCATTGTTGCCATGGCGGATATAGCCGACAGAATCAATATTGCACGTCTCATATATAAAGCCTTCATAGAGTTTAGTTTTTGTTTCTGCAAAGATACGAATAAGCGAGCGAAAAACAAAATATTTTTCGTCATCGGGTAAAATAATTGCAAAAAAGTAGGACTTTTCTCGGGAAATGACTCATATTTGCACGCGCGCGTAATATAATAAGGTATATCCTCGCAAGCGCTCGTCATCCTGAACACCCACCATCGTCATCCTGAACTTGATTCAGGATCTCCTTCGGGACGCTTAATCCTCAACTTTCAATCATCGATAAAATCAGCCCTTCATACCTGAGGTGTGACACGGCTAACACCTAAGGTGTG
>JAUNQM010000022.1 GCA_030536165.1 Prevotellaceae bacterium
CCCCTCACACCTCAGGTGTTTCTCGTGTCACACCTTAGGTATGACGACGTTCACACCTAGGTGTGAAGAGGTAAGATAAGGCACAAGTCGTTAAATACATAACGAAACCTACCACAAAGCCGTTTGACAGCCCCTGTTGCAGTATGCTATGTGCCGATTTCCGATGCAAATATGAGCCGAAAAATCTTTTTTGTCCTGTTTTCTTCCGATTTTTTTATCCCGAACTCGCTAAAAAAAGCAGAAAAAATAGAACTGTGGGCCAAAAAAATAAGATTATCTTTTGTGGTTTTCTTGATTTATATTAACTTTGCAGCCGAAAACTAAAAACTACTAATTGACAAACAACCTTAACTTAAGAATAAAAGAAGTGAAATCGATTATATTTTATTTCTATATTACTTTTTATTTTTTAACCCAACTAAAAAAACTTTTGTTATGTCAAATTTGAAAATTTTTCGAATTGCGCTGACATTGCTGTTTGTTTTTGTGACAACTGCAATCTCAGCTCAGACAGTCAAGGGTATCGTTAAGGATTCAGAGGGCGAACCTATCATTGGCGCTACAGTCATGGAAAAGGGTTCAAACAATGGAACAACAACTGACTTGAACGGTCAGTTCAGCCTTAAGGTATCTAAAGGTATTGTTGTTATTTCATACGTAGGTATGGAATCACAGGAAGTGAACGTTAAGGGCAAGTCGAACGTGAATGTTGTCCTTAAGAGCACAAGCTTCGCTCTCGACGAAGTGGTAGCAGTAGGTTATGGTACTGTTCGCAAGACAGACTTGACAGGCTCTGCTTCATCGGTATCTACTGACGCTTTGACAGCTAAGGTAGGTAGCAACGTGCTCGAAGGCATTCAGGGTAAGGCAGCCGGTGTGTCTGTATTGTCAAACAACTCTGTTGGTGATGCTCCTACTCTCCGCGTACGTGGTAGCAGCTCAATCAACGCTGGCACAGACCCATTGCTCGTTGTCGATGGTTTCCCTCTCGTAGATGCTGACCTCAACGACATCAACCCTGCCGATGTAGAATCAATGGAAATCTTGAAGGACGCTTCTTCAACTGCTATCTATGGTTCTCGTGGTACTAACGGTGTTATCCTCATCACTACAAAGAAGGGCGCTCGCGGCAAGGCTACAGTGACTGCTCATGCTAATCTCGGTGTGCAGATGCGCAGCCGTCTGATCGAGACTATCACTGGTCAGGACTTCGTAAACTACATCAATGCTGCTTATGCATATAAGAATAATGACGCCATCACTGGTAACGACACTCGTCCTTATCCTAACGGATACAATGGTCCGCTCACTGACTGGCAGAAGGAGACTATCGACAAGTCTGCTCTTCTTCAGGATTACGGCGTAAGCGTTAGCGGTGCTAATGACAAGACTAACTACATGGTTTCGTTCGGTTACTATGATCAGGATGGTTTGCTGAAGGGTACAGGCTTCGACAAGTTTATGATTCATAACAACATTGAACACAAGATTAACAAGTATATCACTATCGGTTCAAGCATGCAGTTCACTACTACTCATCAGAATCGTCTGACTGAAGTTGTGACTAACGATATCTTCCGTGGTGCATGGCCTACTGACGGTGTTTATAAGGAGGATGGTTCTTACAACGTGCTCAACCACTCTGAGAAGTTCAACTCTATTGCATCAATGAATGCAAACACTAACAAGAGAAAGAACATCCGTTTCCTCGGTAACTTCTACGGACAGTTGAATTTCACTGACCACTTGAACTATAAGTTGAACGTAGGTTATGATATCAAGGACTCTAATACTTATCAGTTTACTTCTTCACAGATTCCTAAGAAGCTCGACTCAGGTGATCCTTCAAGCTCTGGTCAGCAGGGATGGTGGAGAGGACGCAGCCTCTTGGTTGATAACATCCTTACTTACACTAACCTTTGGAACGATGTTCATCGCCTCACTGCAACAGCAGTATTCTCTTGGCAGGACTATAAGTACAATACGAACAACATGTCAGGTAACTTTGACAACGACCAGCTCGGTGCTTACAAGTTCGATAGCGCAACTAACCTCAAGGTTACAAGTGACTACTATTCAAGCAAGCTTATGTCATGGGTAGGCCGTGCAAGCTATGCTTACGCTGACAAGTATCTCCTCACAGCAACAATCCGTTTCGACGGTTCTTCACGTTTCGGTAAGGATAAGAAGTGGGGTACATTCCCTTCAATCGGTGCTGCATGGCGTGTAACTCAGGAAGACTTCATGAAGAATGTAACAGCTGTCTCTGACCTCAAGATTCGCGCAAGCTATGGTGTTGCAGGTAACCAGGAGATTGGTAACTACCAGTCACTCGCACGTCTGGCAACAGACCCTAAGGCTGCAAGCTACAGCGATGGTTCAACAACTCTTACAGGTTACTACGAGTCAGTAGGTAACGATAACCTCCAGTGGGAACGTACTACTGAGTTCGACCTCGGTATCGACCTCGGCCTCTTCGACCGCGTAAACCTCACAGTTGACTACTACAACCGTAACACTTCTGACCTCCTCTTCAGCGTTCCTATTCCTTCAACATCTGGTTTCAGCTCAGTGCTTAGCAATGTTGGTAAGGTAAACAACAAGGGTATTGAAGTTGCAGTTAATGCTGATGTTGTTCGCACTAACGACCTCAAGATTAATGTTGGTGCTAACTTCACTTACAACAAGAACAAGATTACTGAACTCTATGGTGGCAAGGATGAACTTACTATCAGAGACGGTGACCCAGGCCTTAGCCAGAAGCTTATTGTTGGTGAATCTGTAAATGCAGTTTATGCACGTCATTCACTCGGTATCATCAAGGATCAGGCAACTCTCGATTGGTATAAGTCTTACGTACCAAACACAGCTTCAAATGCTCAGATTGGTGAAGAAATGTATGAAGATGTTGATGGTGATGGTTCAATTACAACTAAGGACTATAAGAACATCGGTTCTGTTGAGCCTCCTTATTTCTACGGCTTCAACCTCAACGCACAGTACAAGAAACTCACTCTCAGCGTCTATGGTCAGGGTGCATTCAAGTATGCTTCAATGGCAGGTGCTGAAGATGCTTACGCTAACGGAAGTAAGTGGGCAATCGGTTACCAGAACATCGGTAGCTACAGCCTCTGGGCTGACAATGGCATCCGCGACCAGATTGGTCTGCCATCACAGTATGCTTACGACCGCATGTGGAGCGAAACTAATCCTAACGGTACTTACCCACGTGCAGGTGCGAAGAACATCTACCACAGCGACCGCACAAACGGTGACTGGGCTTACTTCGTAATCAGAAATATCCAGCTCGGATATGACTTCTCTAACCTTGTTCCTAATAAGATTTTCAAGGAACTCCAGTTCACAGTTAACTTCCAGAACTTCATCACTTGGGCTAACCACAGAGGATACAACCCTGAGAATGGCGACGTAAGTAACCCATTTGCAAAGACTGTTCTCTTTGGTGTTAGTGCAAAATTCTAAATCGTTAAGGATATGAAAACTATAAAGAAATATTTTGTAGGCGCAGTATTATTCGCTACTGCTATGGGTGGTTTCACAAGCTGTGGAAATCTTGATGAAAATCCATATACATTCATTGACCCAAGTTCATATTATAAGACTGAAGCTGAGGTCAACTCTGCTCTCAACACTGTTTACAACCGTTTCCGCAATCTGTTTAGAGACAATAACCAGATGTTCCTCGCCAACCTCGAACTCTTCACTGAGCAGGGATGGCCAACATATCCAAAGAACGGTATGAACGCATTGACTTACTGGCACGACATCAACAATGCCAGCTACAGTGATCTTGGTGTTTATAAGACATGGGCTGCTAACTATGTAGTTATCAACGACGCCAACATCGTCATTGCACGTGCTGACGGAGTTGATATGAGCAAGGATGCTAAGGATCAGATTAAGGGTCAGGCTTACTTCCTCCGTGCTTATTCATTCTATTACCTGCTCCGTCTGTTCGGTGGCGTTCCACTCCCAACTGACTATACAAAGGGCGTTACAGGACTTGAGATGCCACGTGCAACTGTCGATGAGACATACGAGCGCATTATCGAAGACCTTACTACAGCTGAGTCATTGCTACCAGTACGTGGTACTAAGGGATATGATGTATGGCGCGCTTCAAAGGGTGCAGCTCAGGCTCTCCTCGGTGAAGTTTACCTCTATCGTGCTTCAATGAACGGTAACAATACTGAATACCTGAAGAAGGCTATGGAGTACAGCAAGGCAGTCATCGACTCTAAGGTTTATTCTCTTATGCCAGAGTTTACCGACCAGTACTATTGGTTCAATCAGGCTGGTGCAAAGAACAACCAGGAATCTCTCTTCGAACTCCAGTTCAGCCCAGAAAACGGACAGGACAATGGTATGCACATCCGCTTCGGTCTCGGCCGTACTTACAACAACTATATGGGTTGCTACCAGTATGCTCGTATGGGTGTCAGCGCTTTCCTCAACAAGGAAATGGTTGACAACGGTGACAAGCGTGCCAACGCTTTCCTCACATACTTCGAGGATGACAAGGGCAATAAGTACCAGTTTGACGCAGCTACTTACAAGTGGGTTTGCACTAACGACCCTTCTCTTACCGTAACAAACGATAAGAGTATGGAGCTTCGTTGCCCATTCAACTGCAAGTACTTCGACCAGCACACAGACTTCTCACTCCAGCACCCATGTGCAAACTTCCCTATGCTTCGCTATGCAGAAGTTCTGCTTAACTATGCTGAGGCTTCTAACCTCCTCGGTGGTAGTGATGCTGTGACTTACCTCAACATGATTCGTAACCGTGCAGGTCTTGCTAACTTCTCAGGTTCAGGCAAGGATGCAATCGACGAGGAAATCTTCCAGCAGCGTCGTTATGAGTTCGTAGGTGAAGGTAAGATTTACTTCGACGAACTTCGTCGCAATGTCATTGGTCAGTACAATGAAGATAAGTGTAAGAATGGTGTAGCTATGGGTATGCCATACTTCGAGCAGCAGCTTGAATTCAAGGCAGGCCGCAGCTTCCTCTTTAAGATTCCACAGACTGACCTCGATGGTAACTCTGCACTCGTGCAGAATCCTGACAACGTAGCAGGCAAGTAATACGCAGAACGCATAGCTCATAACATTAGCTACGCGTACAAAACCAACTCCTCCCTGATAGTGAACATCATTATCAGGGAGTTTTTTATCCCGCATCAGTCATTAGAAAGCCTGCCGTTAGGTAGGCAATATTGTAGCCAGCCATAAAATGGCTGGTATAGTACGCATAAATATAAGCATGCCTTTGGGTATGCGACCCTTACCATAGCTGTCGCCTACCTACAGGCAGGCATGCCAACACCTTTTCCTTTTACCAGCCATTTCATGGCTGGCTACATTGTCTTATGCCTATGGCATAATATATAAAATCTCTAATGACCGATTCGGGGTTATGCCAATCTACACCTTATTATATAACGCGCGCGCATGCGCGTGATGAGCCAAAATGAAAAAAAACTCCTACTTTTGTGGAGATATTTTTTATAGCCACTATAGATTTTTATAGATTCTATAGATTGTTTATTGTAGCAGTGCTCATGGCATTTTTCAGCCCTTCACACCTTAGGAATGAACGCTGTCACACCTTAGGTGTCACTACCACTCACACCTCAGGTGTGACGTACGTAACACCTGAGGTGTGAAGGCCTGAAATATGGGTTGTGCTTGTTTAATGATTGCTACCTCCCCCATAGGGGGAGGGGATAGGGCGTAGCCTTACTCTATAACCGAGGCTACAAGGTTTGTGAGCTCTACAAACTGCGCAATGGTCAGTTGCTCAGGACGTTTAGTCATGATTTCGTTGCCGAAGAAGTCTGCGTCGGGCATCGTTGCGGCTGAAAATAACTGTCGGAGACTGACGCGCAGCATCTTTCTTCTTTGGTTGAACACCGCTTTTACGACCCGCTTGAACAGTCGTTCGTCGCAGCCGAGGTCGAGCACGTCGTTGCGCGTCATGCGTATCACGGCGCTTTTGACCTTTGGAGGTGGGTTGAACACGTATTCATCGACCGTGAAAAGATACTCCACATTGTACCAAGCCTGTATCATAACGCTGAGGATTCCGTATGCCTTGTTGCCAGGTGCGGCTGCAATGCGCTGTGCCACTTCGCGTTGTATCATGCCCGTGCAGCATGGTATGAGCTCCTTGTTGTCGAGCATCTTGAAGAATATCTGCGACGAAATGTCGTAAGGATAATTGCCCGTGAGCACGAATTGGCGACCGTCGAAAAGTTTCTCCAAATCCATTCTGAGGAAGTCTTCGCCTATGATATTGTTGTCGAGTTTAGGGAAGTTTTCGTGCAGGTACTCCACCGATTCGCGGTCAATCTCGACCACCTTAATCTCTCTTGGCTTTGGCATAAGGAACTGCGTCATCACGCCCATGCCAGGCCCGACTTCGAGCACAGGTATGTCTGGGCATGCGTCAACAGTGTCGGCAATGTCTTTTGCGATATTAAGGTCGGTGAGGAAATGCTGTCCGAGGAATTTCTTTGGAGTAACTTTCATGTCGCGGGGATTAGTTTTTGTCGATATTTCGATGTTCCGATAATTTGAGATTATACAGCCTTTCTCTTTGTCATAGCTAACGCTGCCATGCTGTAGATGCCGAGCACAAGCACGAGGAGGGTCTGCACGGTGTGTACGATAAGTACGAAGTAGAGTGCGTCGGTCTCAGCCACTCCGTAGAGCACAAGCATGGTCTTGACTGCGAAATGCCACGGCCCTGCACCGTTTGGCGTAGGCACGATGACTGCGATGCTTCCAACAACAAATGTCACCAGCGCACACATTATGCCGAGGTTGGCGGTGAAGTCGAAGCAGAAGAATGTGAGGTAGTAATGTAGGAAATACGCCACCCAGATGCCTATAGAGAAGACAATGAATAGCGGTATGTTCTTCACCTTCTTCAACGACATAACGCCTTCGCCCACACTATGCAGTGCATCTTTTATCTTTGAGTGCACGGTCATCTTCTTCATCATGAACACTACGACGGCAATGACTGCAATGATGCAGATGATGGTTACTATCCAGCCTGCGGTGGTGAAGCGATTTATGATGCCGTCGATGCTTGTTCCGGTCTCGTCGAAGAAGCTTCCGAAGACGTTAATCTGAAGAAGAAGTGTCGCGCCCGTGATGAATAATATCACGGTGGAATCGATGATTCTTTCAGTTACGACCGTTCCGATAGCCTTCGCAAACGACACTTTGTCGTAGCGCGTCAGCACACCACATCGGGCAAACTCGCCGAGGCGTGGAATGAGCAGACTAATGGCGTAGGAAAAGAAGATGGAGTTCTCCCTGACGCTTCTGCGCGAATGTTCGTCGGCAGCTTCGAGTGTCTGACGCCATCTCCATGCGCGGAATGTCTGCGCCAGTATGCCGAATGGGAACGAAAGCAGCATCCACGTCCAGTCCATTTCGTCGAGCATGAACTTGCCAAGCCTGCTAAAGTCGAAGTCGCGGTACATCCAATAGAGTATAGCCCCACCAAAGATGATGGAGAGCAATACTTTCATTGTTGTCTTCAGTTGCGCGTTCATGTTGGGATGGCTTCTTTAATTCGATTATTCGATAGTTCGATTGCTCGTGGCTTGGATGTTGAAGGTTACGGCTGTAACTTCGCTACAAAAGTAGTAACTTTTCTTCAACCGACAAAATATTTTCGCACTAAGCATTCTTTTTATGCATATTTTTGCTAAATTTGCAAAATAAATATTCCCAAACTTATGAAGATAAGACTTGCTTGCATCTTTTTCTTAGCTCAGATAGCCTCTACATTTGCGCAGCAACGCATTGACCGCATCATCAACGATGGATGGAGCGTGTATCATGCGAGCGACGTGAATAAAAATCCGCAGCGACAGGACGTGACGATACCCCACACCTGGAACGCCACCGACGTGTTCGACGGACCAGACTATCGACGCACATCTTTTATTTATGAGCGCACGATAAAATGGGAGAAACCGATGGAAGGAAAGCGTGTGTTCCTGAAGTTCGATGCAGTAAATTCTTTCGCTGAAATCGCAATAAATCAGCATTTCGTTGGTCAGCATAAGGGAGGATATACGGCGTTTTGTTTTGAGATAACCGACTACCTCGAACACGACACGACAAACCTTCTGACCGTCGTGGCGAGCAATGCCTATCGTCGCGACGTGGCACCTCTTGCCGGCGACTTCAATATCTATGGCGGAATAACTCGCCCTGTCCATCTGATAATTACCAATTGCGACTGCATCTCACCGATTGACTTCGCGTCGAGTGGCGTATATGTGCATCCTGTTGAGGTCGATGCAAAGCATGCAGAAGTTGATGTAGAGACCGTTCTTTCACTTACAGAGCAAGACGGTAATGCACAGGTTCGCACTTCGCTCATCGATGCTTCGGGCAACGTCGTGGCTAAGGCTACTGCAAAAGCTGATGGGAACAAGGTCACTACAAGACTCTCGATTGATAAACCGCACCTTTGGGACGGCCGACGCGCGCCTTATCTCTACACCGTGCGTGCAGAACTTATGCATGGCGAGACCGTAGTCGATGCCGTTGAGGAAACAACAGGTCTGCGGTCGTTTGCCGTTGATGCAGAAAATGGTTTTTATCTGAATGGCAATAGCCTTGACTTGCATGGCGTTTGTCGCCACGAAGAGACGTATAATAAAGGAGGAGTGTATAGTGAGGAGGCAATGCGCATCGACTCACGGCTTATCTACGACCTCGGTTGCACGGGCGTGCGGTTTGTGCATTACCCTCATTCGCGCTACGATGTGCAGCAGTATGACTCGCTCGGCATCGTGGTCTGGTATGAACTTAACCTTGCAGGTCCTGGCGGATACAATCTGCCTGGATACGTGAAGAATCCAGAACTCGAAGCGTCTATCATGCAGAACCTTGAGGAAATGATAAAACAAAACTATAACTCGCCTTCGATTTGTTTCTGGAGCCTCTGCAACGAACTTTCGTTCAAATACGACGAACCAGCAACATTCCTCAAGCAACTCCATGCTAAGGCAAAGCAGTTAGACCCATCACGACTTACCACAATGGCAATCTGCTACGACCAAGATAAGTTCCAGCACATCACCGACATCATTGGCTGGAATAAATATTTCGGTTGGTACGACGATGCAAAAGGCGGCATTGGGGAGTTTATGGATGGTGCGCATGAACTTGCAGGCAGTCAGCCGATAGGAGTCTGCGAGTATGGCGCGGCAGCAAGCGTGAAGCAACATTCTTTCGAGAAACGCCAATCGACACATGTCCACTTTGAGGAGTATCAGGCACGAGTGCATGAGGACAACTGGATGCAAATGGTCGGGAGAAAGTATCTGTGGTGCAAGTTTATATGGCAATGGGCAGACAACCCTTCGTCGATTCGCGACGAGGGCGACACGAAAGGCATGAACGACAAAGGACTTGTCACTTACGACCGCAAAACACTAAAAGACAGTTATCTCTTCTATCAGGCAAACTGGTCAGACAAGCCGATACTCAGCATTGCATCGAAGCGTTTCACGGAACGCACGGATGCAAGCACGGACATAAAAGTTTATACAAACCAGAAAGATGCGACGCTGTATGTCAATGGCAAGCGAATAGGCAAGGCAAAGGCCGACTCGCTCCATCGCATTGTATATAATAATGTATTGCTGCGTGAAGGCGTGAATACCATAAAGGTTGTAAGCGACAAACTGTCGGATGAATGCAAGTGGACGCTTCAGCCTACAGCTAATAGATAAGCAAGCCCATACAAAAAAACTTTTTTGCACATAAATTTGCATTTTTTGATATAAATCATTATCTTTGCAGCGAACTAAAATTAAAACAACAACATAATTATTTTATTAACCAACAAAAACAAAGCGTTTATGAAAAAACTATTTACATTACTCATGGTCCTCTGCCTCGTATCTACATCACAGGCAAGACAGTGGAACTTCCGCTCTTGGAGCGACGCTACTTGGGAGGCTCTCAAGGCAAGCGCAGCAAAGAGTATGTCGGAAGGTTGGAGCGACGTAGAGAAAGCTACAGCAACAGCTCCTACAGAGGCTTCAAAGGACAACTGCTTCTGGCAGGCAACTATTGACAAGGACGATGCCGGCAACATCACATGCGAAGGCGTTGTTATTCCTGAACTCAAGGGTTTGTATTACACAAACGGAACTGCACGTTCACTTGCTATTGCAGTAAACTACAAGGTTGACGACAACTACAACGGAGCATCTTATCTCTGGTGTGGTAGTAGCAAGAAGGACTACTTTATTATTCCAAACGTAAAGCCTGGCACACACATCAAGATGGGTGTTGAGAGCCACAAGGTTGCAGAGTCTCGTGGTTTTGAACTCTATCTTACAAACAACAAGAAAGCCAGCCATGCTGGTACTAAGTTGCTCAACCCTGATGGTGTGGAGAATACTCTGCCTACAACTTACCAGGACTTTGAGTGGGTTGTTCCTGTAACTGCAACAGATGTAATGAACGACGACGGTACATGGGACGTACAGATTTACAACACCAACGGTTCACACATCTATTATATTACCGTTGAGGAAACAATCGAGAACCCAACGCTTGGTTATATCTATTCAGGCGAGGCAACAGACCCTCTCAAGGATAAGATTGAAGCATTAGGCACATACGAAGTAACAGCTATCGACCTTGCACAGAACATACCTTCAACAGATGAGTTCCAGGCATATGACGTTCTCGTTATCGACCCTGCAACTTCTACTGAATACGCAAACGTGCTCTATGGTCAGATTCCTTGGCAGCCAGTCGTAAACTTCAATGCCAATATGTATCCAGCATGGGATTTAGGCGACATCGCTGAACCAGAGTCAGAGCTCGGACTCGTATATCGTTACGACAATGTTCTCTTCGATGGCGTTGAGATAAACGAAGAAGACAGCATCCAGACATTCTCTGTCACTAATGGTGAAGTGCTTCCTGTAGGTCTTCGTCTTCGTGGCAAGTATGACGGCGACACAGCTTACGCTATTGAATACAGAGAAGAAGGCGCTTCTATCGCACCATGCATCCTCATTCATGGTCACAACGTAGGCCACAACGGATATTTCTATCTCCCTTACAGCGTAGATGCAATCCTCGACATCTATGAAGGTGCAGAGCCACTGATTGCAAATACAATCGCAAAGGCTGTTGACTCAAAGTCAAAGATTATCCCTACACCAGCACCTACAATCAATGTAGAGAACGGCAAGCTTTGTGCTACTGTTACTTTCTCTGACGTAATCGCAAATGCCGACATCTATTATGCTATCGACGGTGAGCCTACAATTGAGAGCACAAAATATACAGAGCCTATTATGCTCACTTCAGAGGTAACTGTAAAGGCTGTAGCTATTGCTGAAGGTTACACAGTCAGCGACATCGCTTCAGTTGAAGTAAAGATGCTCGACCAGGCACAGGTTCCACAGCTCACAGTCGTTGAGCAGGGCAACAACCTCCCTACAATCATCACTATCACAACAAACGAAGCTTCACCAGTTGAAGGCGAAAGCTTGGATTTGTGGTACAACTTCACAGGCGACCGTGACACAACTGTTTCTTCTAAATATACAGAACCAGTTGAAATCCTACAGACAACTGAGGCTTACACCGTATATGCATTCGCAAAGAGCGCAAGTCTTGTAGCTTCTGAGACAGCTTCAGCTGAGGTTAAGGCTAACCTCGACAAGCCACGCCGCACAGTCATCTCTCACATGGACTCAAGTTCAGAAGACTGGAACGGTGGCAGCACAGGCACTAAGTACTACTTCTCATGGGGTAAGAGCGCAAAGAGTGCTTACATCGAAGACGTTGACCCAGAGACAGGTGAAATCATCAAGATGCTCAAAGAACCAGAGACATTCCAGCCAGGAACTGACGATGGCACAGGCACAAAGACATTCGAAAACGAAATGAACGCCGACTGGCAGATTAAGTCTTACGGACAGGTAATGGACTGGATGAAGTGTACATTTGCATACGTTCTCCACGATGCAAGCAACTACAACTCATGGAAGGTATTCGACCAGTTGCAGCAGAACCGCGAACTCATCACTAAGTATGTGATGCAGTTTGGTGGCAAGGCCGACGGCGAGTCAGCTAATGCAAGCATCGAGTCTGTAAAGAAGTTCCAAGGCCCATTCAACATCGTAGCCTTCGTAGGTAACGGTTCAAAGCCTGGCGACGATGGTATCACAGCTGGCACAACCCATACATTCGAGATTGCAGTTGCAACCGACACAACAAGTCTTGAAAACTGGCAGGTAATCGACAGCGTGAAGTCTCCAAGCGTAGGACGTAACTGGACTACATACGAGCGTGCATACAATGGTACAGACGAAGTATTCGTACGTATCAAGCAGGTTCTCGGTGGTTCATCTGGTTACATCTCTGATATCTACATCATGGGACCTTCTGAGCCAATCATCACAGGCCTCAAGGGCGATGCTAACGAAGACGGCACAGTCGATGTAAGCGACATCACAACAATCGCATCTTACATCCTCGGCAGCATCCCACCAACATTCAACTTCGATAATGCAGATGTTGACGGCGACGGTGAAATAACAGTATCTGATATCACAGGTACCGCAGCAATCATTCTTGGTAACTAAGGCCCCATCCAAGGCCTCCTCATAGGGAGGGAACATGGGAGGCACATCCCATAAACGTAAAGCGGCAACCACATCGGTTGTCGCTTTTGTTTTCCCTATGCTTCACATGTCGTCGAAGTTGTCGTCGTATCTCGATCCTTTAGTCGTCGCATATACTCGAAAAAAGTTTTGCAAAACTTCGGACAAAGTTTTTCAAAACTTTTCCCGAGTTAAACGGACGTGTGAAGAGAGTAGTATCGACACGTCGTAGAATGGTGTATGAGATGGGGGGGGGAAGGTAACATCCATCCCTTGCGCGTTTGCTAATTCAGGCAAGGTGTTCAAAATTGATATCAAAAACGATGACTAAAAAGTGCTGAAAGCACGAAATATGATAGCCGTGGGCGGTAGCTCTATCTCAGCAAACGCGTCAAACGATAAGTGCTACAGGCACGACAGAAAAAACATCAGTTCTGCCGCACTTGCAGCGCTTTAGTATTGTGAATGTCACAAAGATAGCGCTTGCGCACAATCCTATATTTTGTCGCACTTGCAGTGCTTATTATGAACTCTCAGGGCGTAGGGTGGGTTTCAAAAGAGCCTTAATGAGTCATATCAATAGATTCAATGACTTTATAGACTAAATCCCAAATGCGGTCAGTATCAACTTCAGTCAGCACTCGTGCATATTGGCGTTCGGTGCTGTCAGTCACGAATGTCCGCCCATACTCTGGCTTTAACGGATTGTCCTGAACATCTACTCGCACAGTCATACTTGACTTCACAATGTCTTCGTCAATAATCACAGCTGCACTTATCACGTCCCAAATGTAAGACGTCATATCGGGATGTTTCTGGAAATCACTATAATGAAAACAATTATGGAATATTTGCAGTAGCCTTTTATCTGTGATTCTACTGCACATGTCATCGTAACGGTTCTTGTCCATAGTGACTTTGTTGCACACGTCAAGACTTGCAATCGTCTGACGAGCAAACGGTGCACGAAGGCACACTGCAGCTGCCTCTGGGTCGAAGATTACATTAAACTCAGCATAAGGAGTGGTATTTCCACCAACGAAGTAACTGCCACCCATATACACAATTTCCTTTGCAAGACGTTCCACTCCAGGTTCCTTCTTGAGCGCCTTCGCAATGTTGGTACAAGGACCGATGGCAAGCAATGTCAGTTCGCCAGGATATTCATGCAGCATCTTTATGATGAAGTCAGAGGCATCACCGGAGGTAGGAGAAAGAGACGGTTGTTCGCCATAGTGCTCTACATAGAAGTTCCTCCAGTCATCTACACGCTCATAATTCACGGCACCAAGCCATTCATAATCAGGACCAGGATTCGCTGACACTTCATCTTTCAAAGCAGACATTCGTCCTTCGCGCAGCGGATACTCCGAACCAACGATAATCGGTACAGAATCCACGTGGCATATTTCCATCTGACGAATGCCGCATGCTGCTCCTTTTTGAGCCCAAGTGTTGCCCGTCACCGTCGTTACGCCAACCACATCGACATTCGTTGCCGAAAGCAGCATCATCAGTGCCACACCGTCGTCAAATCCCTCTACCATATCGGTGTCAATCAAAACCTTAGTCCTCTTATCAGGTTCTGGCTTTTCATTGTTCTTGTCATCTCTGCAACTATATATAGCAAACACAGACAGCATTAACAATATAATAAATAAATGCCTTTTCATAACAACCTTTATTCTTTTTTCCTTTATTCCACAATACAAACAAAATCTGATTGACATGGCAAAGATAGCAATAAAATCTGAGAAATTCACTCCTTTAGGAGAATATTTCCGCTAATGGAGAAATTTGACTTCATACTTTTACCCATCATAGTTCCAACACTGGAGAACCACCTCGGTTATGTATGTAGCAACCCCCAAATCGGTCGATTTTACCTATAAACTATAGATACGCGAATTCGGGATAATCAATTCCCCAAAAACCTCAGAGAGGTTTCCTCTGTACTAACCCCAGGTTGTGACGTAGGAGCATACCTGGGGAATATCATACGCTATACATGCACTCTGGAAGAGTGCCCTCTTGTTATCATTTATGATTGATAGCGGGCTCCCCTTTAGGGAGCAGGGACGCATTTTGCACATCCGAGGGTGCACTTCGTGACCCTCGGTTATCATAGAGATGTCCCCCTTCGGGGAGCAAGAAGAAAAGAACATACTTGCTTTTATCCGATACGTTATCCCGAACTCGCGTATAGATGTATTAGTGCGACCCCTTTAGGGTCGAAGTAGAGAGTGATGTGCTTGTTCTGCAGGTCTGCGACCCGCAGATACC
>JAUNQM010000243.1 GCA_030536165.1 Prevotellaceae bacterium
CGTCAGACCAAGCTCGAGTATTAATCTACTCGCTATATAATAATTAAGGCTCGCAAATGCGAGCCTTAATTATTTTGTTTCAACTTCTTCTTTCATGTCGATAAAGTTCCGTCGTTTGTCATAGAACTCATACTGCAAGAAAGCAAGTTTCTGCGATGGGGCTATCTTCAGCCCTAAACCATACTTCATCTGCCATTTGTTTTTCAACGAGAAGAAACCCTGATTGATGTATGCGTTCACATAAGGGTGAACGTACAGGGTGACTCTCTTCATCTTCAACGCATTGACAATGTAATCAATCTTGCTCTCCAACTGGTCAGTAAACAAAATGCTCGGGCGTATCTGACCTTTACCAAAACATGTAGGACACATTTCCTCTACATCAAGGTCAAGCACCGGGCGTACTCTCTGACGCGTAATCTGCATAAGTCCGAACTTGGTAAGCGGCAGGATATTATGCCTTGCCCTGTCGTTCTCCATGTTCTTGCACATACGCTCATAGAGAGCCTGACGGTCTTCCGCTAAGTCCATATCGATAAAATCGACAACGATGATTCCTCCCATGTCACGCAGGCGTATCTGCCGTGCCAACTCATCTGCAGCGCCGAGATTCACTTGCAGGGCGTTGCCTTCCTGTCCATTTTCCGATTGTGTTCTGTTTCCACTGTTGACATCTACCACATGCAGAGCCTCAGTGTGTTCAATTACAAGATACGCGCCTCGCTTGATATTAACGATTTTGCCGAACGAAGACTTTTGCTGCTTCGTTACGTTGAAGTGGTCGAATATTGGTTCTGTAGCCGAATAATACTTTACGATATCCTGTTTTTCCGGCGCAATATCTGCCAGATAACCCTTAATATCCTCGTAAAGTTGCTTGTTGTTGACGTGAATGCTTTGGAAAGATTTGTTGAACAAATCCCTTAGCAATCCCAGTATTCGTCCTTGCTCTTCATAGACAAGCATTGGGAACTTCTGAGTGTCATAAACTTTCTCAATGGTCTCCTGCCATCGATTGACGAGGGTTTTCATTTCCCTGTCAAGTTCTGCCACTTTCTTCCCTTCAGCAGCCGTGCGCACAATTACGCCGACATTTGCTGGGACAATGCTTGTCACTAATTGGCGAAGTCGCGCCCTTTCTGTTTTGCTTTCAATCTTATTGGAGACAGAAACTTTCTTTCCAAAAGGAATAAGTATGAGGTAACGCCCCGTGAATTCAAGTTCGCACGTTACTCTCGGACCCTTTGTTGAGATTGGTTCCTTTACCACTTGAACCAGTACAACCTGATCTCTTTCAAGCGAGTTCTGAATGGAACCTTCTTTTGGTAAATCAGCACTTCTTGGTGCCTTGTTAAACTGCGGTAGTTTTTTCTTGCCTCCAGATAATTGACTTACAAACTTAGCGTATGAGCCGAATTGAGTACCTAAGTCAAGATAATGAAGAAAAGCTTCTCGTTTGTAACCGACATCTACAAAGCTGGCATTCAATCCCGGCATCAGTTTTTTCACTTTTGCCGCATAAATGTTGCCGACTGCATAGGTTTCTTCAAGCTTCTCGGTCTGATACTCTACGAGTTTTTCGTCTTCGAGCAATGCTATTGAAACCTCAGCAGAAGTAACATCGATAACAACTTCGCTTGTCATTTCTCTTGTACTTTAATAGCAAAGGGTATATCCGAAAAGTTCCCCTTTCATGATACACCCTTCATTAACAATAATTTCAAAACAGCAAGTTGTGTTTTACTTGCTCTTATGTCTGTTCTTTCTTAGTCTTTTTTTGCGCTTATGCGTAGCCATCTTGTGGCCCTTTTTCTTCTTACCGTTTGGCATAATTGTAAATATTTAATTGTTTAACCTATATATTATGCTCTATTATTTAACCATCTTCTGAGCGAAGCTCTTTGCAGGCTTGAATGTTGGGTAGTCGTGTGCAGGAACAATAATTGTTGTGTTCTTTGAGATGTTACGTGCAGTCTTCTGAGCTCTACGCTTGATAACGAAAGTACCGAAGCCACGGAGATAAACATTCTCACCACCAATCATTGATTCACGAATTTCACTCATCACTGCTTCAACAGCTGTCAAGGCTGTCTTCTTGTCAATACCGGTCTTCTTTACGATATTGTTTACGATTTCTGCTTTAGTCATTGTCTCTTATGTTTTTAATTATTATTTAATTCGGCTTGCAAAGGTAGTATTTTTTTCTTTATTATCAAAAAAAATGTTTGTTATTTTTGCTTTATTTGCTAAAAAACTTTCATTTATGTGTTTTTTTCAGCCATTTTCAGTTTCCATCAGGCTTTATTAGCTCTGTTTCGCCTATAGGCCAAGTCCATTTCTGCCAGTCATCTGGGTGTGAAGGATTGAACTCATTCCACTCCGAAAGTATGTTTTTTGCAATCGGGAGTTGAAGTTGTCTTATTCCTTCCACCACACATTTTGCAACTTCATAGGCACCAAATGTATTGAAATGCGTATTGTCGGCAAGTGGTTTCTCCTGTCCAGGGAATGTGTTCGCCGGATAATGCACGAGCAGGCGCTTGCTCCCCTCCTCCCCCATCGTATTATATAATGTGGTGGTCATTGCGGTCAGATCTATCAGCGGCACATTCTCGCGCGTCGCTACAGTCCTTGCTGCTTCAGGATAGTCGCCATGAGTATTCTGGTTCTTTCCATCCTTAAACGAACGCCGTGCCGTAGGGGTTATCAAAACCACATTGCACTCCTTCTGCCGCGCCTCGTCTATCATCCGCTTTAGGTTGTGGCTGAAATTATACCATGCACCAGACCCTGCGCCTCGGTCTTTCTCATCGTTATGTCCAAATTCAATGAGTATGTAGTCGCCTTTTTTTGCACGCGCCATGACAGCCGCCCAACGGTTTGAGGCGATAAACGACGTGGTACGTTCACCGCTCTCAGCAAAGTTTGCGACGCATACTTCAGTGTCAAACCACCGTGGTATCATCTGTCCCCAACTTGCCCACGGCTCTTTGTTCTGGTCGGTGACTGTTGAATTTCCACAAAGGAACATAGTCACAGCATTGTCTATTCGCTCTATCTGCACATCTTTGACCTGCGGATTGTCACCGCAGAACTCGATTGTAAGCATATCATCCCAGTTCTCGTAGTCCTTTTCGCGCTCTTTAAGTTTGATTCTCGTCTTATCGTTCACCTTAGGACTGCGTTTGTTTACGGTAAAAGAGATTGTCCGGAATTCACCCTTTTTCGTGTGTATATTCTCAAAGTAAAGTCTGCGCGACTCAGCCCTCACCCATGTATCGCCAGCAGATTTCTTACTTCCCAATACTGCCGTGACACGATAATTGCCATCCTCAACCGTAAAGTTTCTCACAATGCTGCGCGCTTCAGCAACCAAACCGAGGCTCATCGCAAGAGCTATTATCCAAAATCTTTTCATATTTTTATATATGCTTATCGTCGTTGCAAAGATAGATGATTTCCACCACAATTGCAAGTATTTTCGTTATAAAGTCGCAATTTGCCTAACAACACCCTATTCTAAACATTGCATTTAAGAAGAATAAACGTAGCCGTTTTGCGGAATAACCCAAAATGATGAGGTTATCTAATTATTTCCGATATTTTATTGCTTGTGGGTGGCATTACAGCAAAGCTGCGATATGTAGGCGTTTTAGGTTTATCTGCATGAGCATCGTGCAAGTAAAGCTCAAACGACTGCGTATCGAAGGGCAAAGCCCTTTGTCACCCACAAGTTTATTCTCTGAAGAAAGTTTTCCACTGAGCCCGATAATTGCCAATAAGCCCGAATCAGTCATTATATTTTTTAGTACGACCCCGATAGGGTCGAAGGGGTGGAGGATATTGCCATCCGCA
>JAUNQM010000023.1:0-12492 GCA_030536165.1 Prevotellaceae bacterium
TGCGTGAGAGCATCAGGTCGAGAGCGATGTGTCGATGTCCGTAGATGTAATAGTTTATGTCAGGATGCGACTTCATGTAGTCCTTTGTCCACACGACGAGTTCTTCATTGTCCTCACCCTTGTAAGGAGGTTCAGTCCCGTCTTCCCTTTTAAGACGAGAATGCTTTGCCCACTTCAGACCAAAGTCAACTCCCCAGCGAGGATGCAACGCAGCAAACATCACTTGGCAGAAACGGTTATGGAAGATGGAGCGTATGATACGGAAACCAGTTTCGTTTTGTCCGAGTTCGTCGCCGTGAGCGAGATAGAAAAGGTTGCCATGAATCTCGGTGGTCATAGGCTTGCGATGCATGATAACGCCACATTCCTTTTCGAGGTAATCGTATGCCCAGATGTCGTGGTTGCCAGTGAAGTAATGCACCTCAACACCCATGTCAGTTAGCTCCGACACCTTGCCGAGGAAACGCGTAAAGCCTTTTGGCACAACATTTTTGTATTCGTGCCAGAAGTCGAACATGTCGCCAAGCATATACACGGCCTCAGCCTTGTGTTTGATGTCGTCAAGGAAATTGACCAGACGACGTTCCTGTGTGCGGCGATGTACTGTGGCAAGCGAGCCGAGATGTGCATCCGAGATAAAATAAACCTTTTTCATAGCTACATAAATCCTAATTCCATTTTAGCCTCATCGCTCATCATATCTTTGTCCCATTCAGGTTCAAAGACAAGTTCCACGTTAGCACCTTTCACCCCTTCAAGCGTCTCTACCTTTTGGCGGACGTCTTCGAGAATGTATTCTGCCGCAGGACAGGTTGGGGCTGTGAAGGTCATGTCGATATCTACGGTGCTGTCATCGTTGACCTCGATGCGGTAGATGAGTCCGAGATTGTATATGTCAACAGGAATCTCAGGGTCATAGACGGTTTTAAGCACATCTACAATCCGTTCTTCCAATAGTGTTCTTTCTTCAGGTGTCATATATAGTATCATTTTGTGCGAGTTATCGATTTTTCGAATTATCGAAAATGGGGGTTATAACTTTCCTTCTTCATTATAACTATAATAGTTTCCGTCGCCTATGATGACGTGGTCGAGTAGGCGTACCGACATCACGTCACCGGCTTTCTTTATTCTTTCAGTCAGGTTGTCGTCGTCGCGGCTTGGACGCATGTTGTTGCTTGGGTGGTTGTGGCAGAGAATCATTACCGTAGCATTGCATAGCACTGCCTCCTTCATCACAATCCTTACATCGACGAGAGTGCCACTGATGCCACCGTGCGAGAGTCGCACAGCCTTTATCAACTGACATTTCTGGTTGAGATATAGCGCCCACCCTTCCTCGGTGTTGAGGTCTTGCATGCGTGGATGCATATAGGCATAAACCTTTCCAGCATCATCCATGATAGGGCGTTCCTCTATTCCCGAAGCCTGCCGACGCTTGCCCAGTTCGCAAGCAGCAAGTATTGTGATAGCCTTTGCAGGTCCTATTCCCTTGAAGTTGCACAGTTCCTTGATACTCATCTTGCCGAGCGTGTTCAGGTTGTTGTTGCAATGCCCAAGTATGTCACGCATCAAATCTACGGCACTGGCATCAGGCGTACCACTGCCTATGAGTATAGCCAGCAGTTCAGAGTCAGACAATGCCGACGGTCCAAGACTCATAAGTTTCTCGCGCGGTCGGTCTTCCTCAGCCCATTTGTTGATTGCCAGTTTCATTCGACTTATTCCTTTATTATTTATAGAATGTCTCTTTGAATGCCTCAAACTCATCCTTGCCTTTTACGCAGCGACGCCACCATGCAGAGAGGAAGCCGAAGCCGTATCCCATGAGTTGCACGAAGGCTGTACCGATGGAATAGAAACCAATCTTTATGCTGCGATTTCTTACGGTGGAATCGATGAAAATCAGCAATGCGAAGAAGATGATAGGCAGCCACGGAAGTGCTGCAAGAGGATACCATTTCATACCTCCGGCGTAAGCCATGAGCACGCGACCAACTGCCGAAGTCAGCACGAGCAAGCACACTCCAACGGTAAACACAGCAGGCAGCAGGTGGACAAGTTTAAGCGAGTCGGGATACTTCTTGAAAAGATTGATACGCGCAATGCCGCTGTTGAATACCTGACGGAAGAACTTCTTCATGTCGGTGCGTCTCTTATGCCATACCCATGCTTCAGGGAACAGTCGGCACTTATATTCAGCCTTGAATATTCGTATGCTGAAATCGATGTCCTCGCCAAACCTCATGCGTGAGAATCCTCCAAGATTCTTATACACGTCGGCCTTTATGCCCATATTGAAAGAGCGAGGATAGAACTTGTCGAGTTTCTTTTTCCCACCGCGTATGCCGCCTGTGGTGAAGAAACTCGTCATGCTGTAGTTGATGGCCTTTTGCACGTCGGTGAATGATTCATGCGCCCTGTCAGGTCCACCGAAGGCGTCGGTAGGATTTGCCTGTATCTCTTTATCTACCTCTTTAAGATAGTCTGGCGGAAGCACGACGTCAGAGTCGAGCACGATTAGATATTCTCCCTTTGCGCGCTCAGCACCATAGTTGCGACTTTGCCCAGGGCCAGAGTTGTCTTTATAGAAGTAAGAAAGGTCAAGACTCGTGCGGTATTTCTCGCAGACTTCATCACATTTCTTCTGCGATCCATCCTCTACGATAACTACCTCGAAGTCGGCAAACGTCTGCTTTGTGCAGCTCTGCAACAGTTCTTCAACCTCATCAGGACGATTGAATACAGGGACAATGAGTGAGTATTTCATTTATTGATTAAATCTACAAATCTATCATTCAATTCAACTTTAGCAAGTTCGCATGCCGTTTATTTTGTCTCACGCAAAGAAAATTCTGACCTTATCAGGCCTGCATTCAAATGCTGTCGCAAGTTCAAAACAAGTTTTGTCCTTGCACCATCATTAGAATGCAACATCTTCGATGTTTCAGAATTTTAGCAGAGGCGCAAAGGAGCGCAGAGGAGCCCCCTCCATCTCACCCAGTAGGGGAGTGCCTTGTTCCCCTCCTACGGGGAGGGGTTAGGGGTAGGCCTTCTTTTGCGTTCTCTGTTTCTCTGCGTGAAAGCTCACACGCAAAACTTGTATCAGTAAATCCGTAAATACCAATCACGCCTTCGCCCATCTCCACCATTATTCTATGACAGAGGAGTTGGGAGAAGGCGTGATTGTGTGGATATTGGAATGTTGTGATTATTCCTTTACTCTCTGGAGATAAGAACCGTCGCGAGTGTCAACCTGTACGAGTTCACCTTCGTTGATGAACAGAGGCACGCGGATTTCAACACCAGTCTCGAGTGTAGCAGGCTTAGTTGCATTAGTTGCAGTGTCACCCTTTACACCTGGCTCACTGTGAGTGATGCGGAGGTTAGTCTTCACTGGCATTTCAGCAAAGAGGATAGTACCGTCTGTAGTGTCGGTAACAACTTCCACAACATCGCTTTCTTTCATGAAGTTTACACCAGTGATAAGGTCTTTCATGATAGGAACCTGCTCGTAAGTTTCTTGATTCATAAAGATATAATCACCACCATCTATATAGAGGAACTGATAAGGGCGACGTTCGATACGTACGTCTTCAAGCTTGAAGCCTACCTGGAATGTGCGTTCAAGCACGCGACCTGTAGTCACGTTCTTCAGTGTAGTACGCATGATAGTGTTACCCTTTCCTGGCTTTACATGCAGGAAGTCGATACAAACGAAAATCTGGTTGTCGAGACGGATACAAGTACCCTTCTTGATGTCTTGTGAGTTAATCATAAAAAATAAATATTTTAACGTTAAAATTCTTTCGAACTGCAAAGATAGTGCAAATCGAAGACAATACAAAGAAAAAGACAAAGTTTTTTATTATTCGTAGAGTAAAAGAACTAAAAAGAAACGAACCACCCAAAAAAATATTCGCTTTTTGTTGATAATAATAAATGTTTTTACTAACTTTGCCAAAAATTATTCCTTTTTATATTAATAACTAACTCAAAACTAATTATGAAAAAGAAATTATCTACTCTTATTGGTTTGCTGGCACTCGTCGTAGGACTTGCTTATGCAGCAGGTGAGACAGAGATTTTCTCTGCATCATTCAACACAAAGCCAGCTACACAATCCACTCCAGATTATTTCACATTAGGTGAAAAGCAGAACTGGAATGCAAAGTACACAGGTACTTACCGTGGCGTGTCTTACAGTCAAGGACTGAAGATGGAAAGTGCAACAACTGTATCTTTCACGGCAGCAAAGTCGTTCAAGGTGACTATTGTTCAGTCACTCACTGCCAACCCTACTAAGTACATGAAGCTCAACGACACTCAGTTTACTGAAGCTGACCGTGTTGACGACGCTGCAAACAATGTAGGTGTCTATACCGTATCTAACCTGCCTGCAGGCGACTACGTGTTGACAAGAGGTAATGGTGAAAATGGTCTGCTCTTCATTGAGGTTGAATATCTTGATGATTCTAAGGCTCCTTCTGACCTCGCAGCAGTTAACGCATCAAAAGACCTGCCTATCTTCGGTGGTGCTTACACAATGACTAAGGGTGTTGACTTCACAACATCAAGCACTGGTGCTATCACATTCGAGAGCACTAACTCGGCTGTTGCTACTGTTGACGCTGACGGTGTAGTTACTCCTGTAGCTGAAGGTACAACAAACATCGTTATTAGCCAGGCTGCCGACGACAACTACAATGGAGGTTCAGCAACTATCACAGTCAATGACTCTCGTACAGTCAACGACATCACACTCGAAATATCTGCTGCTACTCTTGAGATTGGTAACACAGTATCTGTAGCTGCTACATCATCAAGCACTGGCGCAATCACCTACGCTACAAGCGATGCGAACATTGCAACCGTAGATGAAGCTGGTCTAGTTACTGCTGTAGGCGGTGGTACTGCAACCATCACTGTTAAGCAGGAAGGAACTGACGACTATAAGCCAGGTGAGACAACAGCAACTATTAAGGTGCTCTTCCCTGACATCGTTCTCGACGGCAACCAGTTCATCCTGAAGGAAGGCGATGCTGGCGACGGTCGTAAGGTTATCGGTAAGGACATCACTATGACTTTCGCCGATGGACAAGGCAAGTGGAATGTTGATGCAACAAAGCAGAACTATGCTGACCCTACTTACAATTACTGGTGCGCAGGTACGCAGAACGGCAACAAGTTCTCGTTTGCACCTTACGCAAAGGGTACTCTGACAGTAGCTATCGGCCTCGGTGCAAACAAGACTTTCCACTTCCAGAAGAACGGAACTGAAATGACTGTAGGCACTGACTATACTTACAATCTCCCTGCAGCAGCTGGTGAAGAAAGCCAGGTTCTCGACGGCACAGTGCCTGTTCAGGTTTATGGAACAGTAACAGCCGAGGTTGAGGAAGGTGCTGTTTATACTGTATATTGCGATGGTTCTAAGATTGGCTTCATGGGCTTCAACTTCGACGCTCAGGCAGTACCAAAGACTCTTGTTTATCCATTCGCTGAAATCGAAGGCTTCGATGCATGGGGTTCTTCTTACACTCAGCACGTTGTTAACTATACTGCCGACGGTGTGACTGTTACATTCGAAAGTGCTGACAAGAACAGTTCTACTATCAAGGATATCCCTGTAACTAAGGGTAAGTCTGTCACTGTTGAGGCTGCTAATGAAATCCTGAGCGTTCGCCTTGTTTGCCGTCAGTGGACTACTAAGGAACAGACTATCAATGTGGCAGCTGGTCCTGACAAGGATAACCTCACTCCACTCGACACTCAAAGCTCAAACTTCGTGCTTGAGGCTCCTATCGGCAATGGCGCAAAGGCTGTTCAGTTCACATTCGGTAATACTAACCAGATTGGTATCGACTCTCTCTACCTCACACTCGCTGCAGGCGCTGCACCGCTTTCTGTTGCTATCAGCCCAGTTGCTGGCGACTACTATTCTGCACAGGAAGTAACGCTTACTCCAAGCAAGGCTCTTGCTGACGTATTCTATTCATTCGACGGCGAGAACTTCAGCAGATATTCTGAGCCAGTCAATGTTGAAGAGGATGCAACTATCTATGCAAAGGCACAGTTAGGCAGCGAAGTAAGCGAAGTTGTTACTGCTTCTTACCGCATCGCAAAGGTATATGAATCATTCGAAGAACTCATCGACGTGCCAGCTGAAGGTCAGCCTGTAGTTGTTTCATTCAACTCACTGACTATCGACAGCATCTACACTACAAGCAAGGGTGCACGCAATGGTGTCTATGTAACCGTTAATGGCAAGGTAGCTGAAATCTATGCTTACGACGTACCAGAAGAGTGGGAAGCTGGTGGACGTATCACTGGTACTACTCAGGGCGTTTGGAAGGAATACAACGGTGTGAAGGAAGTATGCCCAGCTTCATGGGAAGGCATCACTTACAAGGGTGCAGACGTGAACGTGGACAAACTCTGGAACTTTGCTGAATTCACCGATGCTGATACAGTAGGCGTTGACGCAACAGGTACTTGGGGCGGCACATACGACACATCGAAGAAGACTAGCTCATACAAGAGCCAGGCTGCTTTCGAGGGTCCTGTAATGGCTAACGCAACTACTCCATTTGCAAAGATGGAAGGTCTCACATTCAAGACCACAGCTGCTGAAGCTCTCCAGTATCGCTTCTACACTCTCGAATCAGTAGGCGGATACCACGTTTATATCTACGACGCTGTAGAGATGACAGTTCCTACAGACAAGGACAAGGTGGTTCGTTTCGTTGCAAAGTCATACAGCGGTGAAATCACAATGGGCGTTACTGGTGCAAATACTTCATCAGTCGCTATCGCATACGCATCAGCTTCTAACTACGCAACATACGAGGTTGTTGCTACTGGCGACTACGTGACATTCACATTGCCAAAGAACATGCAGATTCAGAGCATTGAGGTTTGCGATGCTACACCTACAGGCATCAGCGAGGTAAAGAACTGCATATTCAACGATGCTTCTATCTATAACCTCCGCGGACAGAAGGTTACAAACATCAAGGCTGGTGAGGTTTACATTGTCAATGGCAAGAAGTACCTCGCAAAGTAATCGACCTTTTTCCATCACACAAACAAACCTGGCACGGCAACGTGTCAGGTTTTGTTATTTTTGTGTGTGAACAGGTCAGTAATGGCTTGCCCTTTTAAGCAATTGTAATCCCTTCCTTTAGGGATGGGCATTATCAGCCCTCCACACCTAAGGTGTTCGACGTGTCACACCTGAGGAGTGACCACCCCTAACACCTAAGGTGTGAAGGCAGAAACACCTGAGGTGTGAAGGGCTGATATTAAGGATAATGTGTAATTGGTCTTTGGTTGCCGCGATATACCTTATTATATTACGCGCGCACGCAAATATGAGTCATTCTGCGAAAAAAGTCCTGCTTTTTAACAAAAAAATCACCGCAACACTCCTTTTTTTCGAGCGTTGCGGTGAGATGTTATGCGTTGCGTATGCTTCTTATGCGCTTACTGTCTTGTGAACTGGAAGCCTGTCTGCATGCCATTGAACTGGTTAGCAAGCGTGCTGATAGTGCTTATTGTTGAGTTGCCTGACTTAGAACCAACCGACTGAACAGCGTTCAACAGAGCTGAAGTCTTGAACGTAAGGTTGAGGCTTGTTGCGTTAACTGACACGTTGCAAGCTGGGAATGAGATAGCCGATGTCGCACCCTTGATGTAGAGTGTATGTGCACTTGCATCGTATGTGTATGTGCCGTTGTACTGCTTGTTGTTTGCAACGTAAGCACAAGTACCGTCCTGGTTGAACTGCATTGCCATTGCGCCTGGCTTGATACCGAGTTTCTCGAAGTAAGGGCTAAGCTTGCTTGCTACTGTTTGCCCTGCCACTGCGCCACCTGCTTGTGCAAGGAGATTGCTGCTCTCAAACTCAACTGTAGGGCCGCTATATACCCATGTGCCAACGATTGAAGCACCACTTTGAGTTGTCATTGAACCAATCACGTTACCGATAACGCTTGCAAGGCTCACTGCATTTGATGCGCCGCTTGCTATGTTACCCAGTGTGCCACCGCCGCCTGTGAGTGCAGAGAGGAGACCGAGGCCTGCTGTTGCACCGCTTGCTACGTTAGAAGTTCCGTTGCCGCCCAAGCCACAAGAACCGAAGATAACTGCAGAACCCATGAGTACTGCTACTGATAAAGTCTTAATCTTTTTCATTGTTTTAATGGTTTTAATTAGAAATCTGCCGCAAAGATAATATTTATTTGCGAGTTACAATAATAAATGTGTCAGAAAATAGCATTTACAGAGGAAAAAAGCTCAATTCATCCCCCAAAAAGCGTTAATTTATTTTGTGTTGTGTTCGATTTGCATTAACTTTCGCTTTTGCGCAAGTTAGGCTGCATCTTAACAATAAAAATAAAAAAAAAGGTCTTTATATTTTGTATTGTGTTCGATTTGCACTAACTTTGCACACAGATTACCATTAAATACATTTATTATGCAAGAAAAACTTACTAAAAGCTCAAGCGCATTCATCATTGTGCTTGCTGTGCTGGGACTCGCAACTGTAGCGCGTGGTGTCGCTATGACATTCTGCTACTTCAATCTCCCACTGTTGTTTATCCATGTTCTCGAAACTCTCTGCTTTGTATGGGTGCTCTACTATGCATTCTGCACAAAGGCAAAGTCGAGCACGTTCTTCAAGTCAACAATCATCACGCTGGCTGCAATCTATGCGCTGGCAGGTTCGCTCGACCCTGAGATGACATTCTTCCCTCACACTTATTCAGTGCCATTGCTGTCGTATGCCGTTGTGGCTGGACTCATGGTAGTGCTCTGCAAGTGGCAGGACTTCTGTCTTTGCAAGAAGGTGGCATGGGGAACTATCATTGCTGCTGTGTTAATAGCAGTGATTAAGACTTGTCTGCCACTTGATACTCTCGACCCAACTGCTCTGCAAGAGCCAGTGCTCAACATCCTTGCAGGTATCTACACTCAGCCGTTGCTCGTAATCTGCATCCTTGGTAGCTACCTTGCACGTATGTCGAAGAAGGTAAAAGAGAATTAATTTATTTTTCGGTAGTAATCAAACAATAAATACATAAATTATGAAAAGATTTCTTTTTATTATCTGCATGGCTACAATGACTTTCGTCTCAGCCAATGCACAGAATGATGATATTACTAACGAGACTATCCTTCAGTTGCTTGGCGAAGGTTTCAACTCAGAGGAAGTGAAGGGTGTCATAGAGACAAGTTCTACACGCATAATCAACTATAACCTCGACTTTATGCGCAAGCTGAAAGCAGCAGGAGCAAGCACTGACCTGATAACTTACATTCAGAAAATAGCAAAGGCCGACAACGGTTATGAAGGCGTGATGTGGTGGAACACTGGCGACAAACCAGTGAAGATTTACCGTTCACAGTTTGAAAAGGAACAGAAGGGCTTCAGCCTCGGAACGCTTGCAGCCGCTGCATTGACTGGTGCTGTAGTAGGCACAGCTCTTTCTGGCGAAAAGCCATCTACGGGCGTAGGTGCTGCTGTAGGTGCAGGTTCAATCCTTCTGGCATCATCAGGTAAGGACATACAGAAACTCTGCATCATGGGACTTGCATCTAAGAATGTTGTGAAGACTCAAAAGCCTGTATTCCGATTCTATCTTCCTAAGCACGACCCACAGAGCTTCAAGAAGGAAGCTGACAACTGGTACTATTCTGTAATGAACGAGATACAGAGCCCTAATGAGTTCCAGGTAGTGAAGATGAAGCAGAAGAAGAATCGTCGTGTCTTCACCGAAGGTTCTTCGTACAGTGTCGCAGGCTTTGAAGGTACAAATGCAAAGGGCCGCGTGGTTGTTGATTTCCAGATAAAGGAACTCAATAACAATACGTTTGAGGTTTCATTCCCACAGCCACTTGAGCCAGGCGAATACGTATTCTTCTGGAAGAACGGTCTTGGCAACGAAGTATTCAAGCAGCACGTCTTCGGCTTTGACTTCAGCGTAGAATAATACATTATTATATATATAACGCAACAAGGCAGCATCGTTAAGGTGCTGCCTTGTTTACGTTATGTGTTACTCTTTCACTTGAGAAGATCTATTGCGAATTCTATTATTGTGTCCTTGCCTCTGTTGAAGTCTTCATCGGTGATTGAGACATAGTAGTCAGGCTCTATACCGAACTCTATATCTTTCTTGTCTTTGTCGTAGCAAGGACATGCTGAGAAGCGCACCGTCCAACCGTTTGGAAGTTCGTTGTTGAACGGCATTCCGCCACCGCCACCAGTCTTGTCGCCCACAATCTTCACGTTAGGGCAGCACTTCATCATATTCACGAATTGGTTTGCTGCAGAATATACGCCTCGGTTGGTAAGCACAACCACAGGCTTCTTCCAACGCACGCCATTGAAAGGTTTGAGGTATTGGGCGTCGTAGTCAGAGAAATCTGAATGTCCGCTTCCTGTCTTATGGCGCATGTAACCCGTAAGTATTTTCTCCTCGGTGAAGCGTGCGGCGAGACGTTCCGACATTGTTAAGTCGCCACCACCATTGCTGCGAATGTCGAGAATCAATCCTTTTGCGGGACTGAGCAGATAGAGCATGTATGTGAGATTGTTGTCGCTGAATCCCGAACTGAAACTGCCGCAATAGACGTATGCTATGCTGTCGGGCATAAAGACGCCATATTTGAGACCGCCAACCATCGCGTAGTTTGTGCCGAGGTATTTGCGTTGTAGCGTGTCGCTGAAGTTGCTTGGATAGTTCTCTTGCCAATCCCAGTAGCGCGATGTGTTGAAATAAGACACAAGATTAACATGGCCATCGCGAAGTTCGTCGAGCATACTGTCAAACAAGTTGAACAGTTCAACCTCGTTGAGTGTGTCGCTGACTAATGGTCGGTATTTAGCATAGACCTGATTCCAGTCGAGTCCGTATTCCTTATTCTTATAGTCGAAGTAACAATACTTTTGGTCTAACACACTCCACAACGCCTCAAAGTTCTCCACGTTATTGTCCGCTCTTTCATCGACGTCAACGCACGAAACGATTGCCGCTATAGAGATGATAGCCACTATGGATTTTATAATGTTTTTCATATTATCTTCTTAATCTGAAAGCGTTTTACAATACCGAAGACTACTCCGTTTGTCCAGATATGCGACTTGATACCGTTGACCTTTGCCTGCTGGAAGTCGCCAAGATAGCCTATGCGAAGCGTGGTTTTGCGTATAGGGAAGTCGAGTGTGAGCATCTGCCTCATGGAAGGTGCGCAGCCTATAGTGGTGAAGACTACGTTATGGTCGTAGTTGCTGCGAGTGAATATCTCGTAGTATGACTGCCCATAATTAGGCGAGAACATCAATCCGAACAATGGCACGTCGATGGAATAACGCAGAGAGAAGTTACGTTCCCACATTCTGAAAGCGTATGTCACGGCTGCCGATGGGGCAATGTTTACGTACGCTCTCACCTGTCCGGCATTATTGCCATTGCGAGTATTAAGTATTCCGCCGAGATTCATGTCGACAAGTCCTCCTGCCTGAACACGCAGATCGCCGTCAAGGAAGTTCCAGTTGTAGTACCACCCAAGCGAATAGTTCATCATACCGACAAGGTTGCTGCCTGTCTCAGAGTTGTTTGTAGGCATTGATGCATCTACCTGAAACAGTCGCTGGAAGGTTAGTCTCTTTATAGGATTATACTTCTCGGTCATTGATATAAACCGAAGTTCCGCCCCACGGTATTTCTCGTTTGAGAGATAGTCGTCGAGTACATTCGTATGCCCGATGCCAATCATGTTGGCAGTTGTTGTAATCTTTGGGCTGGTAATGGTGTCAACTTGTGCAAAGGTATAAGAAACCTGCAACAAGAGAACTAAAAGGAAAAGTCTATACCGCATCAATTTTGATTTACTGATTTACAGATTTACGTATTTCTTGCGCTCCGGTGGTGCTCAGACGAGCGGAGCTCGGAGTCCAGATTTATAATTCTATAGAAACTATAGAAAATATGACTTTTTTAGAATAAACTCAATTCAACAGGGCCAATGTTTGCCTCAGGCTCATCTTCTTCGTCGTTGTTGCTTTCATCTACTTCCGGCTGAGGTTCTTCGCCTTCAGGGAAACGTGTTGGTTCGAGTTCTACCACATTGTCGATGGCAAAGAGTGTGACTCGCTTACCTTTTGCCTTGAATCCCTTAACTGCAATAAACTCTTCAACGTCGATGAGCAAAGGCTCGCGCAATGAGTCACCTCCTGTGAAGTGGACTTCAAAGCGTGGATAAGCCTTGTCAGACAATACTATCAGTTTGTTCTTTGGGTTATCACCGAGATAGTTTTGCTTCTTCGCTGTTGCTTCCATAAGGAAACGCTTAAGGTAAGGGCAGTTTTTCTGCGAAGCATCATAGAGCATCGCACTCCAAACCTTGTCTGCCTTGAACTTCTCTATTCGCATTATATTGTCCTCGAAATGGTTGTTCACGTCAATTGTTGACAGATAGAACTCG
>JAUNQM010000023.1:12502-14951 GCA_030536165.1 Prevotellaceae bacterium
GCCATTATCAAGCACAACGAGTATTCTGTCGTCGTTGCCAAATTCACCGAGGAAGCGTCCGTGCTCGTCGTAGTTAAGGCGTTTCACGGCATCATCAAACCAAACCTTGCGTCCACCGAGCGTACTTCCGCCGTGGCTCTTCAGTCCTATGCGCTGCACAGGGTTCTTTGTCAGCAGGTTTCCCTTGCTTGCCCTGCCTTTAATCATCACTTCCGAGAAGTCTTTCTCCATGACAAGTTTCTTCAACTTTGCCGCTGGATTGAACTGAATCTTTATTATTTCAGCCTCGCCGTTAGGGTTGGCGGTGAAATAGAGCACGCGTGAACCGGCCGTGCCTGACGTGAGGTCATACTCCTTTTCTTTGGTTATGCTGGTCACGTTGAAGCGCTTTATGTAGCAAGCGCCTTGCTTTCCGTCGCGATAAACGGCATTATAGATTGTGCGAGTGTCGTTTTTCTTGAACACATCGACATGCAGAATGTTCTTGCCGACGAATATCTTGTCAGCCACGCGCACCACCTTATATTTACCGTCCTTGAAGAAGACAATGATGTCGTCGATATCTGAACAATTGCAAACAAACTCGTCTTTCTTCAATCCAGTTCCAATAAATCCGTCGTCGCGGTTGATATAGAGTTTCTGATTTGCCTCGGCAACCTTGCTGGCAACTATGGTCTCGAAGTTGCGTATCTCGGTCATACGTTCCTGTCCCTTGCCGTATTTCTCTTTCAGATGCTCGAACCATCGGCATGTGACAATGTTCATCCTGCTGAGGTCTTTGTTTATGGCTTTCACCTCGTCTTGCATACGAAGGATTGCTTCCTCTGCCTTGTCCTTGATGAACTTCAGTATGCGTTGCATCTTTATTTCGAGCAATTTGAGTATGTCTTCCTTCGTCACCTCGCGAATCATGTCGGGGTAGAATGGAGTAAGACGCTCATCGATGTATTCGCATGCGGCATCCGTCGATTTAGCCTCTTCGAAAGGACGTCCTTTGTATATTCTTTCCTCGATGAAGATGCGTTCAAGCGAGGCGAAATGCAACTGTTCGAGCAGTTCGTTGCGACGTATCTCAAGTTCGCGCTTAAGCAGCAGCAGGGTGTTATCTGTCGAAGCGCGCAGCACGTCGCTCACGGTGAGAAACTGTGGTTTCTTGTCTTTTATGACGCAGCAGTTCGGGCTGATTGAGAATTCGCAATCGGTAAAGGCATAGAGCGCGTCAATGGTCTTGTCGGGCGATGCGCCTGGTGTGAGGTGTATGAGAATCTCAACGTTTGCTGCCGTGTTATCATCCACCTTGCGAGCCTTAATCTTTCCCTTTTCAATCGCCTTGAGTATGGAATCGATGAGTGTCGTTGTTGTGCGCCCGAAAGGAATCTCACGAATGGCGAGGGTCTTCTGGTCAACCTTCTCAATCTTCGCTCTTACCTTCACCACGCCACCGCGCTGACCGTCGTTGTAGTGGCTTACATCGATGCTTCCACCCGTCTGGAAGTCTGGGTAGAGATGGAATTCCTCGCCTCTAAGATAGGTAATCGCAGCATCGCAAAGCTCGATGAAGTTGTGTGGCAGAATCTTCGACGAAAGACCGACGGCGATACCCTCGGCACCCTGTGCGAGCAAAAGAGGATACTTCACAGGCAGCGTGATAGGCTCTTTGTTGCGTCCGTCGTAGCTCAACTGCCACTCTGTGGTCTTGTGGTTGAAGGCCACTTCGAGGGCAAACTTCGATAGTCGTGCCTCGATGTAACGCCCAGCGGCAGCCTCGTCGCCTGTGAGAATGTTGCCCCAGTTTCCCTGACATTCTATGAGGAGGTTCTTCTGTCCGAGCTGCACGAGCGCGTCTTTTATCGACGCATCACCGTGAGGATGATACTGCATCGTGTGTCCTACGAGGTTAGCCACCTTATTGAATCGACCGTCGTCCTTCTCCTTCATTGAGTGGAGGATGCGTCTCTGCACAGGCTTCAAGCCGTCTCCGATATGCGGTACGGCACGTTCGAGGATTACGTATGAGGCATAATCCAGGAACCAGTTCTGGTACATACCGTCGAGGTGATGCACTATCGATGCATCAAACCTGTTTGACGGTGCATAACTTGAATGTTCTTCTGCTGTAATCTGTGTGTTATCTATCTCTTCTGCCATTACAAGGGTATTTTCGCTACAAAGTTACGAATAAGTAAGCGATTTTCCAAATTTATCGGGGTAAATCCGACAAGAAGTATTATTGTATGCGCCAAATCGGGGGGAAGAAGACCAAATATATGCGTTAGACGCCTCTGCGGGCGGATGAGAGGGTGTTGTGTGCCTTTGCTTCGCATGTCCCTATTTTCAGCCCTCCACACCTGAGGAGTGACGGGCGAAACACCTAAGGTGTGACCACCCCTAACACCTAAGGTGTGACGCGATGAACACCTGAGGTGTGAAGGGCTGAAGTAATTGATAA